>JAPLAE010000140.1 GCA_026393455.1 Actinomycetota bacterium | reverse complement strand
TGGTCGTGGCACGGTTGTGACCGGTCGTGTGGAACAAGGCATTGTGCACACTGGTGATGAAATCGAAATCGTTGGTATTAAGGCGACGCAGAAGACGACGTGTACTGGTGTTGAAATGTTCCGCAAGCTCCTTGATGAGGGTCGTGCTGGAGACAACATTGGTGCGCTTCTTCGTGGAACGAAGAAGGAAGAAGTTGAGCGTGGTCAGGTTCTCGCGAAGCCGGGTTCCATTACTCCTCATACCGAGTTCGAGGCTCAGACCTATGTTCTGACCAAGGAAGAAGGCGGTCGTCATAAGCCGTTCTTCACGAACTACCGTCCGCAGTTCTATTTCCGTACGACTGATGTGACTGGTCAGATCTCGCTTCCAGCGGGCACGGAAATGTGTATTCCTGGTGATAACACCGAGATGACTGTTGAACTCATCCACCCCATCGCGATGGAAGAAGGCTTGCGCTTCGCCATCCGTGAAGGTGGTCGTACCGTCGGCGCCGGCCGCGTCACCAAGATCCTCAAGTGATCGGTCGAAACTGAACATGGCTGACAAGCAGAAGATCCGCATCCGTCTGAAGGCGTATGACCACGAAATCGTCGACCAGTCGACGAAGAAGATCGTGGAAACCGTCGTCCGCACGAGTGCAACGGTTCGTGGCCCGGTGCCGCTTCCAACCGAGAAGCACCGCTACACCGTTATTCGCGGTCCTTTCAAGGACAAAGACTCACGCGAGCACTTCGAGATGCGTATTCACAAGCGTCTCCTTGACATCGTTGATCCCACCCCGAAGACCGTTGATTCGCTCCAGCGTCTCGACCTCCCGGCTGGTGTCGACATCGAAATCAAGATTCAACAGGTCTGATTCGTTCAGAACTTAAAATCTGACAAGTGCCCTCGCTCCGGCGGGGGCACTTGTCGTTTTCCGGTGGTGCGGGCGACTCATGGTGTTGCTGCGCGATGTAGGTTTCGCACATCACCGATCGCAGAGCGCGGTCGCCGAATCTTTAGGGGAAGTCATGGGACGTTTCGATGGCAAGGTCGTTTTGGTTACTGGCTCCTCGTCAGGCCTTGGCGCCGCAACGGTGGAACGGTTCTTGGCCGAAGGTGCAATCGTTGCTGGCTCTGATGTGCAGCCCCCCGTAGAGGGTGCAGCTCAGCCGAC
The DNA here is from genome assembly GCA_026393455.1 of Actinomycetota bacterium. Lineage (GTDB taxonomy): Bacteria > Actinomycetota > Acidimicrobiia > Acidimicrobiales > Acidimicrobilacustridaceae > Acidimicrobilacustris. The sequence goes on along the minus strand of JAPLAE010000140.1, from coordinate 1,263 downwards.
CACGTTCACGCATGTCGATGTGACTGATGAAGCGGCGATTGTCGCCTGGGTCGAGGAAGCCTCGAAGCTCACCGGCCGTATCGATGCCGTGTGCACATTCGCCGGAATTCCTGCTGGTGGACCGGTTCACCTTGTTGATGTTGAAACTTTCACGCGCACGCTTGATATCAATCTCACTGGCACCTTCACCACGTGTAAGCACGCCATTATCAAGACGCTTGCGCAACAACTTGTTGATGGCGAGCGGGGGAGTGTCCTCACCGTTGCCAGTGTTGAAGGACTTGAAGGAACGGCAGGCGGAAGTTCGTACAACGCGTCAAAGGGTGGCGTTGCGATTCTTACGAAGAACATGGCTATTGATTACGGACGTCAAGGCATTCGTGTGAATTCTATTTGTCCTGGATTTATCGACACGCCGATGCTGCGCGGTCTTGGTGATCCCGAGATGAACGAAATGCTGATGGAGATCAAAGAAGAGCACAAGCTCCGTCGTCTTGGTCGCCCATCAGAAATCGCTGCAGTTGCTGCGTTCCTTGCATCGCCCGACGCATCGTTCGTTACCGGACAAACAATTGCCGTCGACGGCGGTTACACCGCCGGACGCGATCACGGCGTTACAAAGCGAATGGGTTTGTAACTCATAGCCAGACAATTAGACCGGCAAATGCATCATCGGTGGGCCGTTGTTCCATGAGATCTTCGATCGCGTCGACGAATCGGCCAGTCATGTTTTTCGTGCGCGGCCATTGCCTATCTGAGGTGAAGATCAAACCGCTGTGACGAGCACGGTCGAGCTGCCAATCGCGAACAATTTGCATGAAATCGGCAACGTTGTTGGTGAGGAGTGCCCGCTCGTCGTTGGTGCAGCAGCGCAAGAGTTCGGCGTCAGTGAGTCGATCCCAGTGCTGCTCGCGAGCGCTCACGACGTCCAAGCCCCGTGCTCGGAGGAGCGGAGCGATTGGCGCGGGGTAGTGGTGGTCGAGGGCCAACCTCATGCGAAGGCGGACTGCTCGCGTTCCCAGCGTTGGCGTTCTTCTTCCGCCACGGTTTCTGCCCAAGCGATATCGGCGTCGATTTCTGGAGCGAAGTCGGCGTAATACGACGCCGCTGCTTCGATTTCGGAAGCGGGGAGATCGAACGTGGTCGCAGCGTCGGCGAAATCGCCTCCACTCGCAAGAAGCGTCGAGACGACTTCTCTGACCTTGAGCCGACTGACCCCTAGGTGCGGCTCTCGACGGCCTGCGGCACCGGAGCGAAAGGTGA
>JAPLAE010000116.1 GCA_026393455.1 Actinomycetota bacterium | reverse complement strand
GCCTGATTCTGCGTTGCAAGGTCTGCGAAACCACCGCTCATCACAATGATTACAGCAACGCCGACAACGATGCCGCCGCCGAGGGCAATGACGAATCGGACGATGTTGGCAGAGAGTGAATTCGGAATAAACGCTGCGATGAGGGAGGGAAGGTTGAGAGCAACCCACCAGCCCAATGCGGCGGTGGCAGCAAGTAGGACCATTACGCGCAACCGACTCGAAGCTCGTGAGAGTAGCGATGAGCCAACAGCGAGAACGGTGGCAAGCATTGCTACGAGGAGGTGAAGCCACGGGTGGAGGAACCCAGCAGGAGTGCTGAACCAGCCACCAACAGAGACGATGAAAGACAGGATGCTTCCCACGAGAAGAGCGAGAGTGCTTGTTCGCCAGGCCCACCGAAACCCGAGGACCACGACAAGGGCGGCAGAAAGAATGGCGAGGATAAATTCCAGAAGTGGCGCATGAGCTGGCGCACGGGTGAGTTCACCGCGAACGACAACGGGCAATCCATCAACCGTTAAGAGAATTGTCCAGTTCGTGGCGGTGGCAATCCCCGGCATGGCGTGAGCGCGATGGTCGTGCCAAAGCGTTGAGCCGTTAGTAGCAATCGTGGTCCACTCTGGCTCGGCGTTGGTATCGGCTGTTGCTGGAACAGAACCGGTTCCCGTAGCACTTTGGTTCGCCCAAAACGTCGGAGATCGATCATTGGCCTGAACTTCGCCTTCGCTAGTAATTCGAAGGTAGGACTCATTTTGGTAGCCCAAGACGACCACGGTGTGACCAGGTTGCGCGGTGAGGCGCACGGCTTCGCCGCCCGCAACAACCTCAATGCTGACAGCCTCGGCCGAAGGTGAGATCGAGGTGATCGACGAACTCCAGTCGGTTGGTTGAACAGAGAGAGCCTCGGCGGAAGTAGCGCGCAGAACAACAAGCACCACAGCAAATGCGAAACACAATCCGAGTCGTCGCGCGAATGTCATCGTCAGATCAAGCCTTTGACGACTTCTTTCTGTACTTCAGGAAGAGTGCCCCAGCACCGCCCACCAAGACTGCGCACACTCCGATGAAAACGTACTGGCCAGCCGTGCTGGTCTTGCTGCCCTCGTCGGTGATGGCGTTTGTTTGTGTCGCCATTCGAGCTGTTGTCGATGGCGATGCGTTACTTCCTGCACTTCCAGCAACGGCTGCGGTGTCATTTTTGGGAACCTCGAATTGCGGCGCGGGATGGCTGGATTCGGATTGGTTACCGGTGCCTTTTTCGATCCAAGCGATTTCGGTGTTCTTTGCACAACTTTGAATTGTTGGAAGAACAACAGTTGAACCCGCAGGTTGGGAGAGCACAAGATTGAATGCAAAGGCTCCAGTTTTTGTTGCTGGAAGTGATCCACCTGTCCACGAAATTTCCGAAGCGCTGACTGTTGAGGTCCAGCCATCAGAATCAACACCCTTGACCGCGGTTGCCCCTGCAGGCAATGACACGCGAAGACCAGTTGTTGGGTTGCCGTCGCATCCGTGAGTCAGGGAAATGGTGACGGCGGTGCGACCAGCGGGTTCAGCCGTTGCGTCGGCTTCGGCGTGGGCCCATGCAGGGCCGGCAAGTGCCACCAATGCGGCGAACGAAGCGGCAGACGCTACGAGGAAACGACGGGACATCTTCATGACGATCCTTTGGGGGGTTAGCGGTGAACGGGAACTTCGAAGGAGGTGCGCTGCTCAGAAAAATCGCCGGTTCGGACCGCAACGGAGATTGTCCACGTACCAGCTACGGAAAGTTCGTTTCCGTCGATGACGAAAACTCCCGGTTCAGAGGCCAGAACTTGTCGAGTGATCGGCGCCACTCCGGCATTTGGTTGCGAGAACTCAATAGACATGCTGTTCGCCACGTTGATGGTTTGTCCAGTCTCGTTGGTGTAGCGAACCTCAACGCGATTTGACCCGACAACAGCGGGGTCAACAGTGAGTTCCACTTGACCAGTCTCGACACGTTGGCTGATAGCGACACGCTGTGACGTTGCGGTGGCGGCGTAACGAGCAGGGGGAGTGTTCACCAAAACTGCCGTCAGGCCAACAACGACGACCAAGAGAAGCGCTTCGGCACGAACAGTGCGCAAAAGCGTGGCCCAACGCACGGGCAACGCGGGATCGTCCTCAACCGGGGCCAGGAGCGAAGGCACAAGCGTGCGTCGATTCCAAGCTGCGATGATGACGACAATGAGGGTGAGACCAATCTTGGCAAGAACGAGCTGACCCCAAGTTGTTGTGAGCAGTGATTGAAGACTCGCATTTGATCCCGTAAGGGTGAGTGTCAGTCCGGCAATCGCAAGAGCGAGAACCGTCCAGAACGCCATACGTGAGAAGCGACCGATAATCAGTGCGGTGGACCGAACCGTGCTGGCCGATCGCATCCTGAGCACCATCAGCAGACCAACAAGGCCACCCAGCCACAGCGCGGCGGCGGTGGCATGGACCGCATCGGCCACGAGTGACAACACGCGGGGCGTGAGTTCGGACGCGTGACCCCACACCGCAAATGAAACAGTGACCACCAGCCCGCCATAGAGAGCGAGCGATTGGGAGAGCACTCTTTTTGTGATGTCGGTCGAGAGATGAACCGCGGCCAGACCAATCATCAGCAATGCGAGCGACCAACCGAGGTTTTCGGTGAGCACGTTCCGAAGCACTTTTGTATCGGTGATCGCGCCAGCACCTTTTCCGGTGAGAAGCGCGGCCTGGCTCATCACGATGCCCAACGCACCGACCACGGCAAGAAATGAACCGATTCGAACGATCGGAACAATCCGCCATCGATCATCGGCCTGGTCGTGAAGAAACGCGAGGAAGAACGCAACGCCAGCGGCAAGAAGGGCCGACAAGTACATGATTGCTCGCGCGATGTCGCCGATGATTTCCCAAAGGCGGTCACCTCCAGACGTTGGTCGTGCATTTGTGTCGACGACACCAGAACCGACGCCGAAAATGAATGCACCACTTACGGGATGACCGTCAGCCGACAGAACGCGGTACGTCGCGACGTAGGTGCCATCGGGGAGTGAATCGGAGATTCCCGTAACAAGCGTGCGGCCATTGTTGACATGGCTCGTTCCGTCGTCGACCCGTTTCCCATCGCGATTGAGAACCGAGAGCCCGCCAGAAACTGCGCTGACGTCTTCACTGAACGTGACGCTTACCTCTTTGGGGGCAGCGGGAAGCGAGGCCCCATCGGAAGGCGTGGAGGACTGGACGGTGGCATGGGCCGACGCGATGCCAGTGCCAAGAGCGAGAACGCCGATCAGTATCGCGACCACAGCAGCGAGTTGTCGGGCGGTGCGGGACATGAGTTCTCATTTTCCGCCGGGTGGGCAAGACTGTCTCGGTGCCCCATCGTATTCTCTCCCTCGCAGTAGGCCGACGCGGGGTGACTCATGGCTGAGTCCTCCAACGCCAGCGCGGTTGAGGGAAGAGGCGTCACCCTTGCCTACGGTCGGCACCCAGTTTTGCGCGACGCAACGTTTTCGCTGCCAGCCGGCGCAGTGACTTCACTGGTGGGCCCGAATGGATCGGGAAAGTCGAGTCTCTTGAACGCGATCGTTGGCTTGTTGCCGGTGGAATCGGGAACCCTCACAGTGTCGGGTCGACCTCCGACCGAAATGCGCCGTCACGTCGGCTACGTAATGCAGTCGGCGAAGGTCAACGATCAACTTCCTGTCACGGTTCGCGAAGTCGTCACTATGGGACGATTCGCAACCCGCGGCCCGTTCGGGAAGATGACCGACGACGATCGCCGCATTGTCGATGAATCAATCGAACGCCTTGAATTGGGCGACCTCACTCGCCGACATCTCCATGACCTTTCCGGAGGTCAGCGCCAACGAGTATTTGTTGCGCAGGGTCTCGCTCAGGGCGGTGACGTCTTGTTGCTCGATGAACCAGTGACTGGTCTCGATGTCGTAAGTCGTCAACGTATCCTCGATGTTGTGGCAGAGGAACGAGCCGCCGGCCGAACCATCGTGATGACAACGCACGATCTTTCCGAAGCGGCCGAGAGCGACCACGTGTTGTTGTTAGCCGGTCGCGTTGTTGCGAGTGGATCAGCCACCGAGGTGCTTACGGCTGCAAATTTGGCCGAAGCTTACGGCGGACGACTTTTGCGTCTTGCCGAGGGCATGGTGCTGATTGACGATCCCCATCATCATGCTCACGGACACGATCACGCGATGTGTGAAGAAGATGACGAGCAACATTCGTCATCGCAGTGAGAGCGCAGCGTTAGTCAGCGGCGAGTGCGGCAATAACAGCATCGTGGATGCGGCCATTGGTGGCCACGCCCGAAACGTTTGAGCCGGGCACGAGGGAAACGTCGGTGCCGTCGGTGCCGGTGAAGCGACCTCCGGCTTCGGCAAAGATCACAGGCATGGGTGCGATATCCCAAAGTGAAACCTGCGGATCGACCATGGCATCGAGAGCTCCGCACGCGACCATGGCGTAGCCGTATCCGTCTCCCCATGTGCGTGCTTCGAATCCGGCGCGCATCACTCCGAGTAGCTGGGAATCGGTCCAGGTTCCAAAACCACTGGTGGAAAGCACACACGTTGATGGTTCGGTACGTGTACTGACGTGTACCCGGCGACCATCTCGGAAACAACCAAGTCCGCGTCCGGCGTACACGGTTGTTCCCAATGCCGGCAGATTGATGACACCAATGAGTGGGCCGTGTTCGTCGACGACGGCCAAGAGATTTGAATAGAGGGGTACGCCACGGGTGAACGCTTTTGTTCCATCGATGGGATCGACAATCCAGGTTCGCGAACTCGTGCCGATGTGATCTTCAAGTTCTTCGCCCAGAACCGAATCCTCGGGATGAAGTGCTGCGAGGCGCTCGCGGACAATGTGCTCGGCTCCGCGATCGGCTTCGGTCACTGGTGTGCCGTCGCTCTTGGTGGTCACGTCAAGCGCGGGGTTATCGAACCACTGGAGCGTGAACGTGCCGGCGGCACGAAGGATTTCGACAGCATTGTCGAGCATTGCAGGATCGGCGGGGGGAACAGTCACGGCCTAATGCTGACACGGCAACGAGTAAAAACCGCGGCGCGTTTAAGAATTCGCGTTTGAAGGGCGTGCACCAAGTTCGACTAGCTGCGTGAACCACTCGCTGGCCACGACCTTGCCGAGCATTCCTGCAGCGAGATCTTCGGGCATGGTGAATTCGATGACATGAGTTGCTCCCTCAACCGACAGGACAAGTTGTGGTCGCATCGTTGAAGGGCGCGGACCGAGTGAAATATCTGAAGGCCAAGCATCGAATGCCGTTGCTCCCTCAAGGTCATCCTTTGCCCTTTTGGAACGTGATTGAGGGCTGGGACCGAACACGAACGACAACCGACCACCAGCAAAGTGAAGGGTGCCTCGACGACGGCCTTTTTCTCGGCGATCAGGTGCGCGGGTGGCGGGAATTGCGACGGGGTCGTTGTCCAACGTCGACTGCGCAAGGCGACCCGGTTCGATCGCGTACTGCTCTGCGCCTTCGCCGCGAACAACCTGGATGGTGTTGGTGATGACGAGCGCGCCAATGACGATGAGGGGAATGACCAGTACCCACGGCGCGCCTGTTGACAGGAGAAAGAGCAACAACACCGCAACACCCCACCACACGACGAGCGAGAGGTTGCGACGTGCGCGCGCCTTGGCTCGGGTGGGATTTGGATCAGGTGTGTGATTGATCCGAGCCATCTCAGGAGGCTCCGAGTTCGCGCAATTGTGCGTACCACTCGCCGACCAGTGTGGGTCCCACAAAGGTTGCTCCTAGATCCCATGCAGGGAAGAAGCGAACGGAATGATTGGCGCCACCAATCGAGAGGTCGAGTTGCGGACGCATGAAACTCGGGACAGTGATCACTTCAATTCGATCGATGCTGGCATCGAATCGAAGTTGGTCGTCGAGACATTCGAAACGCAGACGCTTTCCATCGCAGAGCAAGAAGCCTGGACGCGGCGGTTCACCACGCACACGAACGCCGGGTGACCACACCGCGTTCACGGAAACAGGATGTTCGGGGGTGGCGGCGTGCAACTCGCCTTTTGCAAGTGTCTCTGCGTCGGGACCGTCGGGCCGACGCGACAGTCGCATTGTGGCAACGAGGGCGACGGTAAAGCCGACGGCTGGAACAACGAAGTAGACGTTGCCGAAGACGATCGGGGCAACAAAGAACACGAGGATGAACAACCATGTGCCCCACACCGACCACATACGTTGACGGCGAACCAGTCCAGGCGCGTCAGGACGATCAGGTCCGAATTTTCGGTCGGTCTTTTTTGTCGATGCCATCGACGAGACCCTACGGGGTCGCAGTCGGTGTCCCAATGCGGACGACTTCGGGCGCGGGTCGATCAATGGGAGGCGGTGAGCCTGTGGGCCAACCGAGGTAAATCACTCCCACGACCGTGTCGCTGTCATCAAAACTGCAGAACTCGCGCAGCCGGGTCGATGTCATCGCCGCGCCAGTCGACCAGTACGACGCGAGACCGGCGGCGGTGGCGCCGAGCAGAAGTGTTTGTATGGCGGCCGACACCGCATCTCGATTTTCCGCGGTCATCGTGTCGTTCTCGCCGCGAATGGAAGCAATGGCGATGATTGCCGGAGCTCGTAGATATTTGGCGCGAGCCTTTTCGATTTTCGCCTCGGCCTGATTAGCCTCGATGAGGTCCTGGGCCAAGGCCTCACCAAACTGCGCCCGACCTTCGCCGGTGATGACGCGGAATCGCCACGGGAATGTGCGCTTGTGATTCGGAGCGGTGGCCGCCACGGCGATGAGACGGTCGAGGAGTTCCTCGGGAACGACACGCTCTCGATCAACCAGCAATGAGGACCGACGCCGGGTCGCGACCTGCTCAAAAGAAGCGAGTGAGTCGACGGATCCATCCGGGGAGGTCATGATCAGGAGAGTAGTGCCGACCACAAAACGGAGTTTCTTATGCCGCTGATCCAGATCAACATGCTCGAAGGCCGCACCCCTGAACAGAAGAAAGCCCTGCTCAGTGCGGTAACCGAAGCAGTCCATACCTCTATCGGTGCATCGCTTCCTTCGATCCGGGTGTGGGTAACCGAGTTCCCAGCTCATGACTACATGGCCGAGGGTGTTTGGCAGCCTGAGAAGGCATCACCCCCTTCTTGACTTAGTTCTCCACAGGGTCATCCCTAGGTCAAAGGGGCCTCTCCACAGCGAGATCCACAAAGTTTTCCACAGGTATTGACGATCTATGGGGGCCCTGTTGTAAGGTCTGTATTCCTCGGGCGGATACCGGGCCTTCCACGATTGCGTCGTTGACGTGATCTGACGAGGAACCATGGCCACCACACCCCCCCGCAGTGACAAGCAGAAGCGGCTCAACCAGCGCTTTTTCGCGCTTACGGCTGCGGTGCTCGTGAGTATCAGCACCTTTGGGGTGGCCGTTGGTTCGTCGGTCGATGCGGGTGCAGTGGCCACCGACGCGCGAACGCAGCGGGCAAACATTCGCGCCGAGCAGGCCAGAGTCGCCGCTCAGGTCAATGTGCTCGAGGGGTCGAAGGCGCAGGTTCTTGCAGCGCTCAGCACACTGAATGAAAACGTGCGCGGTCAGCAGGCGGCACTTTCTGAAGCCCGCCGCCAGGCGGAGGCCAGCGCGGCAGAAGCAGCGCAGGCCGAGCGAGATGCAGCACAGACCAGTCGGGATCTTGATGCACTGCGGGCCCGCGTGGCGAAGTACGCCGTCAAGGCCTACGTGGAACCGCCGGACGAAGCTCTTATGCGTCGATTTGAGGCGACGAGCGCGCAAGAAGACGCAACGCGAAACGCACTTTTGAATATGCAATCGCGAACCGATACCGATGTGATCGATCAGTTGCGTTCCACCAAGGCGCGACTTGAAGAGCAGCTTTCGCGTGCACGTCAGTCAAAGGCGGAAGCAGAGACACATGCTGCTGAAGCTGAAGGAGTGCTTCAGACCTTGTCTGCGGCTCAGGCTCAGCAGCAAGCAGTCGCAAGTCAAGTGCGGCAGCGACTTGACGAAACGCTTTCGGATGCTGCTTTCCTTTCGCGGATGGATGCGGGGTTAGGCCGACAGATTGCCGACGAAGCCGCTGCGCTCGCCAATGCCGTTATTGGTATCCCGGGATCGGGATCGGGATCGGGTTCGGGTTCGGGTTCAACGACTACCACCACTCCGCCGGGTGGGAACTCTCCCTATCCGACACCTGCGCTAACGACGGTGAATGGAATCACGGTTGCATCGAGCATCGCCACCCGAGTTCGTGGATTGCTGAATGCAGCATCCGCGGATGGAATCAATCTGAGCGGCTACGGCTACCGAGATTTCAATGCCCAGATCGCGTTGCGACGTCAAAACTGCGGAACCTCTCAGTACGCCATTTGGGAGATGCCCCCAGACGTATGCTCACCCCCAACGGCCCGACCGGGTTACTCGTATCACGAGCGCGGCTTGGCCATTGATTTCATGGCCAATGGCCGGTTCATCAATTCTCAAAGCAACCCAGGATTTGTCTGGCTGGCGGCGAATGCGGCTCGGTTTGGGCTCTACAACCTCCCGAGCGAACCTTGGCATTGGGACACTCGCGGGACCTGACTTTCGGCCCCTCTTGTGCGGAGCGGTACGATGAAAACGTGAGTAGCACCGCAGTTCGTCTCTCAATCACCGAATCCGACGTCAGTGAACGCCAAGACACCCGGCCCTCTGATCCTGATCTCGAAGAGGGCAAAGTCGCGCACATCATCCGCAAGGATGACCAGATGCGTGGCTATGTACTTGGCGAGGAAATCACCGCGCTGTGCGGCGAGAAGTTCATCCCCACGCGTGATCCCTATCAGTACCCCGTTTGTGAGGCCTGTCGTGCCGCCCTCACAACGATGAACAGCAGCGACTGACCACTCCCGGCTCCAAGTTCACCTAGCGGAGTCGGGGCTAGGGTCCGTTTTGTCGCGAGCATTTCAGTCTTCGCAAGGGGGAAGCATGTATCCGGGAGAACACGGGCGGACTACGCCGAATAAAGCCGCAGTGATTATGGGTTCGTCGGGAACGGTCGTGACCTACGCCGAACTCGATGAGCGTTCGAAGCGACTTGCTCGTTATCTGGCCGAACAAGGTCTCGCTCGCGGCGACATGATTGCACTCTTTGCCGAAAACAATCCGCGGTATTTCGAAGTGGCGTGGGCCGCGTTGCGCTCGGGCATGTATTTGGTGACGGTCAACCGTTATCTGCAAGCTGAGGAAGCTGCCTATCTGATTACTGATTCCAACGCGAAAGCATTCATTTCTACGAACAACCAGGCGAAGGTTGCCCAGGAAATGTTGGCGTTCATCCCCGATTGCCCGGTGCGTTTGATGATGGACGGAACGGTTGATGGGTTCGAGTCCTACGAAGACGCCCTCGCGTCGACCACCGACGAAGCATTTGCGGCGCAACCCCGCGGTGACTTCATGCTCTATTCCTCGGGCACAACCGGTCGTCCGAAGGGAATTAAGCGCGGACTTCCTGATCGCATGGTCGATGAAGGCGGCGCCGGGTCAATCGCCATGCTCGAGCAGTTCATGCTGGGGATGGATCAGGACTCGGTGTACCTGTGTCCGGCCCCCCTGTATCACTCCGCCGCGATCATTTGGTCCTGCGGCGTGCACGAATTAGGTGCAACGGTTGTCGTGCTCGAAAAGTTCGATGCAGAGGAATTTTTGCGCGTTGTCGAACGCGACTCGATCACCCACGCGCAGGTTGTTCCCACGATGATGGTGCGAATGTTGGCTCTTTCCGACGAGGTCAAGGCTCGTTACGACTTGTCGAGTCTCCAGTTGATGGTGCACGCCGCAGCACCGTGTCCGCCCGAGGCCAAACGGCAAATGATCGAATGGTTGGGCCCAATCATTTGCGAGTACTACGCCGGCACCGAAGGCAATGGCATGACATTCCTCACGTCCGAGGAGTGGCTAGCGCATCCGGGTTCGGTCGGTAAGCCGATTAATGGCATCCCGCATATTTGCGATGAAGAAGGCGTCGAACTCGAAACCGGTGGAATTGGTCTCGTGTATTTCGAACAGCCCCAAGCCAACTTCGAATATCACGGAGATCCGGAAAAAACGAAAGACAGTCGCCATCCGCAGCGTGATAACTGGATGACGCTTGGAGATATTGGCTATCTCGACGAAGACGGCTTTCTCTATCTCACCGATCGCCGCGCATTCACAATCATTTCCGGTGGGGTCAACATTTACCCGGCCGAAATTGAATCCGCGCTCATCATGCATCCCGATGTCGTTGACATCGCCGTGTTCGGTCTTCCTGATCCTGAGTTCGGCGAGTACGTCCACGCTGTCGTGCAGCTCGAACCGGGCATTGCCGCGGACGACGCGACCATTGAGCGTTTGCGGACCTATGCCCGCGAGCAACTCGCCGGATTCAAGGTGCCACGAGTCATCGACTTCCGTGACGAGTTGCCGCGCCTTCCAACAGGGAAGCTCTATAAGCAACAGATCCGCGACGAGTATCTCGGTCGCTAACAATCCGCCCTCATGGGCGACGGCCACAAAACATTTGTGAGAGAAGGATTGTGATGGAGAAGTCAACGGATCTGGTCGCAACGATCAGAGGAACAGGATCGGTACGTGAGTTCACCGACGAACCGGTCGATGACGCAGTACTGACTCGAATTCTCGATCATGCACGTTTCGCTCCGAATGGCGGTAATCGTCAGGCGTGGCATGTCGTTGTGATGAAAGACCTTGCGCTTCGAACGGCGTTGCGCGAGTTGTATCTCGGACCATGGCGCGATTACTTCGCCCAGACCGCCGCGGGCTTCACACCTTGGGCGCCTGTTGGTGATCGCGAACTTGAAGACAAGGTCGTCGATGCGGCGCGCGCGAGCGGAGACTACGACGAGATCGTTCGTGATCGAGTTGAAATTACGTTTGGTGCGCCGATCATCTTGGTGGTGTTCGGTGATTTGGAGCGGTTGGTGGCCACCGATCGTGATCTCGGGCATTACACGATGGTTGCGGGAGCATCGATCTATCCGTTCATGTGGAACATTCTTCTTGCCTCTCGTTCCGAAGGACTCGGTGGCGTCATCACCACGATGCACGCGCGAGTCGAGCCCGAGGTTCGTGAACTGCTCAATGTCCCCGACAACCTTTCACTGGCCGGCGTGATGATGATCGGACACCCAGTGCATCAGCCGACAAAGTTGCGTCGCGAACCAGTTCAAAATTTCGCGACAGTCGATCGATTCGACGGAAATCCGTTTGGTGTCGACGCGTTGTGACCGAATGGGCTGCAGTAGTTCTTGTTGTGCACGAGGACGAGGTTGATGAGGTGTCGGGGTTGGTCTGGGACTTGGGCGTCAGCGGGGTTGAAGAACTCGCACTGGCCAACGGGTCGATCGAACTTCGAATTGGCTGCGAGGCAACGCTGGTAGAACTCGTGGCGAAAACGCTTTCTGACCGTTGGGCAGTAAGCGCAGAATCAGTGGCCGCCGATAGCGGTCTTGATGCATGGAGAGAACACGCCCAGGTATGGAGAGCCGGTTCCAACATCGTGATCGTTGCTCCGTGGCTCGAGACCCCATCAGACGTGACGACCGATGACCTTGTGTTGTCGATTGATCCGGGCCACGCGTTTGGAAGTGCGTCGCATGAAACAACACGGATGTGTTTGGAGGCAGTGGCGGAGTTCGTCACGCCCGGTGCAGTGGTTGCTGATATCGGTTGCGGAAGCGGTGTTTTGGCGATCGCGGCGGTGCGCCTAGGGGCAAGGGAGGCAATCGCCACAGACATTTCCCCGGACGCGATCATCGCGACGATAGAAAATGCGCGCCGCAACGACGTGGCCGATGTCGTTGACGTTTCGACCGCAACGATTGAGGAACTCGCCAGCGCGACTTACGACCTTGTGCTGGCCAATATCGGCGCTGCGACGTTGTGTTCGATGGCCCAATGGTTGGTCCAGATCACCAAACCCGCTGGCGTGTTGGTTCTCAGTGGAGTGCTCGCCGAGCAGACTGAAACTGTCGCGGCAGCACTCAATCAGGCCGGAGCGGTTGTTGATGATGTGCGAGAAGAGGGGGAATGGCGAGCCCTTGTGGCCCATCGTTCGTGACTCGCACTAAGTTTCGCCCATGGCTGATACCAAACCCACCGTGACCATTCCCGACACCGCACCGCCGGCCGACCTTGTCATCGAAGACATCGAAGTTGGCACCGGTACCGAAGCTCTTTCGGGCGCGAACGTCACCGTTCACTACGTCGGTGTCGCCTGGAGCGACGGACAGCAGTTCGATGCATCGTGGGACCGCAATGACACCTTCGAGTTCCGCCTCGGTGCCGGTCAAGTCATTGCCGGCTGGGATCAAGGCGTTGCCGGTATGAAAATCGGTGGCCGCCGAAGCATCACCATCCCATCGCACCTTGGTTATGGCGATCGCGGTGCTGGTGGCGTGATCAAGGGTGGCGAAACCCTTGTGTTCGTCGTCGATCTCCTGAACGTCGGCTAATCGGCGTTAGGGCTGAGCCTTGTTCGTGCGCCAGCGCGTATAGCGACTTGCTTTCGGCCAACTAGTGACATCGGGAACGAGTGGTTCGATGGTTCTGGCGCGCACGGAACCGACCCAAACGCCTGCGCCATAGGCCATGTCATCGGCAAGACGCAGCGCGACGTAGGGAACGGGCGAGATGTTGGGCCGCGTCCGCACCCAGTCGATGACCGAAGGCGCGAGAACCGCAGCCAGAAGCGCGAGTTTCATACGTCGCCAAGGAATGACGATGATGGCGAGTGCCGTCAGCGGCCAAAGGGGCCGAACAAGACCCTGAGCAATGGTGCGACCAGCACTGAGATGACCTCGGCCGGCCAGTTGTGCGGCCACCGGCATTGGTCGAGAAAGTGCATCGAGTTTTCCGCTCAGCCTTCCTGCGGTGGCCCCGACAACGGCGCCCGCCACAATCGGATGACCGGCAGCAACGAGGCCCCATGTCGCGATGCTCCACCCCGATGCTTCGATGGGAACCAATGCTCCCGGATGACGCTTGGCCAACGGGCCGGCAGAAGTTCCGTAGTCGAAGCGTCGACGGAGCCAGGGCCACGGGGTAGTGCGGTGGCGGTGGCCAACTGTGACGTTTGGTTCATAGCGAACGGTGTGGCCTGATTCATCGAGACGCCACACCAGATCAACGTCTTCACCAACAGTCATGGCCTCATCGAATCCGCCAACTTCACTGAGTGCGTCAACGCGACAGAGGAGCGCGGCCGACGGAACGTACGAAACCCGAGTGCGAGCGCGTACCCGTCCCCGTTGTGTCCCGCGATCAAGCGATGCATGCGCTCGTTCATAACGCGAAAGGAGTGGGTGATCTGCTGCTCCCACTGGTTCCACCGACGTGATCCGCGGCGCAACGACAGCAACATTGGGATCACCAAATTGCGTGAGCAACGAAGCAATCCACCCAGCGCGAGGAAGACAATCGGCGTCGACAAACGCCACGAGCGAAGTCGTAACGGCAGCAAGGCCGGTATTGCGGGCTGCGGCGGGACCACCGTTGGTGTCGCGACGGATGCATCGGACACTCACTCCGTGCGTGGTGTGCTTTGGCACCGTGATCGGTGGGGAACTTTCATCATCAACCACGATGATGTGCGCGACCTCGCCGATGCCATCTAACAGTCCGGGCTCGAGCGACCCGCGCACGGGAATAACAACCGTGACATCGCCAGCCGTGAATGGTGTCGATTGAGGGACGGGTTGCAGAAGCCCGCCATCGAGGAGTCGGCGAACTAACGAGGTTGCGCCCTTGCCCGGCGGAACGGGCGCACCATCTAAAAGTGCGTCGACGAGGTCGGCACCTTTTTCACTAATACGGACAATGCGAAGTGGGGAGCCACCAATCAGAACAGTTCCGCGTTCGCGTTGCTGAAGTGAAGGATCTGCAACGACATGCAAACCGGTGAGCTCAGACATCGTCATTCGGCGAACACTTTGTCGATCGTTCGTGCCAGATCAGCAACGAGCGTGATGACAATTTCGTTGCCGTGTTCGGCATTGGCAGCAGTGGGATCGCCAAGAATGCCATTAGCGCTGCGCGACTTCACGCCTCCGGCCTGGAGGTCTTCTAGTAACTCGCTGAGCGGAGCCGTGGCCCCTGCTTCGATGGCATCGATTCGCACGCAGTCAGGGTCAATGGCAAGGAGGATTGAGGTTTCGGTGTGGCCGGCATGGGCATCGCCGCCAGGAATCGATGGCGACCAAGCAACAACAGTTCGACCTTCGTGGTGAAGGATCGCCCTCGCGGCCAAGAGCGCATCGCGATTGCCGCCGTGCCCATTGACGAAGACCACGCCGCGGAATGCATCGGCGGAACGAGCGAGTTCAACAAGAACGGTCGTTAGGGCATCGGTGCCGATCGACAAGGTTCCAGCGAAACCCGCGTGCTCACCAGAAGCACCGACGGTAATCGGCGGACCAAGAACGAGGTCCTCGCGAAGTTCGCACACATGCTCGGCAATCGACGTTGCAATGCGAGTGTCGGTATCGAGCGGCAGATGCGGGCCGTGTTGTTCGAGGCTTCCAACGGGGATCAGCACAATGCGCGTTGTGTCTCGAACATCTATCCAGGTGATATCGCCGAGGATGTGATCGGAAGTCATTGGCACCATCGTCGCACCGATAGCCCGATGCGCACACGTTTAGGACTGCAGAGCGTCGGCTAATGCCTCGGGGATATGCGCCGGCCCCGAGACCATGACGCAGCGACCACCCACCGAGTCAGCGAGCGCCTGCGCATTGTCGGCATCGTCGGCTGGTGCCAACACGATGAGTTCGTCAAGGCTCGTGGCCGCGATAGTGGGGTCGTCGCCAGCAGTAGCTCGGCCGTCGGACAGCAACAGGGTGATCTTTCGAGTGGCTGATGAACGCGCCAGTTGTGCTGCTGCGGTGCGAAACGCGAACGCCAGGTCAGTGGTGCCGTGGCCGCGAAGACGGAATATCTGATTGACGACATCCTCGGCATCGCGACCTGAACCTTGAGAGGCAATCACGATGGCATCGTCGGAAAACGCGATCACACTCGTATCGATTGGTGCTCGCCACAGCGATGCAGCTGCGGCAACGGCTGCAGTCGCTAAACGCTCGCCGCCCATCGAACCGCTGCGGTCAATGAGCAGGCACAGCGCGAGATTGGGCTTCGACCAATCACGAGCGGTGAGATCTTCGAGCGAAGGCGCATCGCCTCGTGCTCGTGATGCGGCAATCGTTTCAAGGCTCCGGTCAACATCAAGTTCGCCGCCGTGATCAGCGCGCCGGTGCCGTAAGCGACCAATTCCTCGGCGTCGCGGTGCACCAGTGCGAACCACATCGACAACCACGCGACCGGCAAGCGAACGAGCTAACTCGCGCAACTTCTCATCAGTTGCCCCAACGAGTTCCGCCAGCAGCGTGAGTGTCTCGTCGGGATCGTCGCGCAAAGCATCGGCAAACGCTTCTTCATCGAGAATGCCGACTTCGGGCGAAATCTCTGGGAACGACTCGTGCTGTTCCATCTGCCGGCGAGAAGTCGATTGACGACCAGCCTCGGCCAACGCTTGTTCGGCCTCTTCGCCTTCAAGCACGCGCTCTTCGTCAGGAGCCTGAGGGGGTCGGCTGCCCCCGCCGCCGTTATCGGGCGACGGGCTCAGGCTTTTCCCGGATCACTCCCGCGTGATTGTTCGTCGAGTTCGAGCGGATTGGCCGCCCAAAGATCACGCACGATTGCTTCAGGCGTGCGGCCTGAACCTTCTCGAACGCGAATACGGCCGGAAAGGGCCGCGAGCGCGGCATCGAGTCCAAGTTCTTCATCGGTGACCGATTGCTCGCGAAGGTTGGCGAGTTGCTCGGCGATGAGCGAAAGATCGATCGCTCCTCGAACCGAAGAACCAACACGAACATCAGAATGGTTTCGTGTTGCCCGCACCACGCGAACCGCACGGTTGCCAAGAGGCCCGGCTCCAGCACCTTTCGCCTCGCGGCCAACGATTTCGGTTTCTTCTTCCAGCGACTGGTAACCCATCGACACTCGGGAAACGCGGTCGTAGACGGCAGAGGAGATTCGGGCTGTGCCGACCGCGTCGAACGGATTCATTGCGGCCACAACCCGGAAACCCGATTCGGCGACGACGCGACCGAGGCGGGGAATGTGGAGTTCGCGTTCGCTCATCGCCGTGATGATGACGTTGAGCGTTTCTTCCGGAACACGATTGATCTCTTCGATGTACAACAACGATCCGGTGCGCAACGCATCGACGAGCGGGCCGTCGAGGAACACCTCGGGGCTGTAGCCATCGGTGAGCACGCGAGCGGGGTCGAAGGTTCCTACGAGACGAGCCGGTGTGAGTTCAGCGTTTCCTTCGACGAAGACGAGTTCAACCCCAGAAGCATGCGCAAGCGCTCGCAGCAACGAGGACTTGCCTGTTCCTGGGGGTCCTTCAAGCAAGACATGGCGTTCGGCAGCGAGTGCAGCAACGACAACATCGATTTCATTGCGACGGCCGACAACGTCTGCGCAGATTGCGTCGACCGCGGCGCGGTTAAACGAACTCATGCGCGGAATCCGCCATCGACATCAATGAGTGAACCTGTCAGCGCCGCGGGTGCGTCGACGCACAGCCACTCGATCGTTGCGGCAATTTCATCAGGATCAATGAGGCGACCGATGCGGGCCTGGTCGGCAAACTCGCTGCGGTCAGCCATCCCGTAGATCGCGGCACTGGCATCGAGCATTCCGGTGGCGGTTGAACCGGGGCACACCGCGTTAGCGGTAACACCGCTATCGACGAGTTCGGCCGAAAGTGCTTTCACCAATCCGGCAACACCGTGTTTGGCCGCCGAGTAAGCAGCAAGTTGCGGAAGCCCGTAATGGGCAGCCGCAGAAGCAACGGCGACAAATCGGCCGTTACGAGGCGATGGCGCATCGAGCATCGCGGGCAACGCCGCGCGAGCGATGTTGAACACGCCAGTGAGGTTGATGTCGATCATTGTTCGCCATATGTCGTCCTCGGTCTCCCAAAGCGGGACGCCACCAGCAACCGCACCAGCGGCAGCGACGACAACATCGATCGAACCATGATGCGCGACAACAGTGTCGATGACGCGAGCCAGTGCTTCGGGATCGCGAACGTCAGCAGCGTGGGCGTGACCGCGACCATTGCATGCCGCGGCTGCTTCATCGAGGTCTTGCCCGTGGGCGGGGCGATAGGGGCCAGGTATCTCTCCGTGGCGGCCGGGCGATTCCAGCGGAAGGTCGATCAGTGCCACGGTGAAGCCGCGCGCGGCGAGCCGGGCGGCAGTCGCTGCCCCAATTCCCCGAGCTGCTCCGGTAATAACGGCAACAGGATGTTCACGAGCCATGATGAGTCCTCCCCAAGGACCCGAATCCTACGGGGGCGGCTGCGTGGGCGACATTCCCCGTGCTGGGCCCCATGCGCGAGGCTGGGCCCATGGCCGCCGCTGTCGTCATCGACCCCACTGATTTCGATGCCGTCGGCATTCTCACTGAAGCCATCGTGTCGTTAAGGGCGCATGTGTTGATAAGAGAGGTCGACGCCTCGGCCACGGTGAGTGCGCCTGAGGGGTGGCACCCACTGGTGATCAACGCCAAGCAGGGCGGAAGCAGCGTCTTGATTGTTCGCTTCAACGAACTCTCGGCATCTCGTCTCCGCAACGTTGCTGACGCGCTGAGCAAACGCGGTTGGCATCTCGACGAAGACCGACAAGGCGCAACGCTCCGTCAACCGCCAGGTACAACGGCGACTGATTCAGCATTCGAGGTGCTCTCGGCCATCGGCATTGGTGGCGCGCCTTCAACAACACGAACCCTTGAGGCGCGAGACGGCAACGGCAACCAGGTCGACCTTCAGTCCTGAGCGGGCATAGCCGATTCGCTTACAGCGTGCGGAGGTCGTGTACGGGAAGGGGGAAGACGACCTGTTCGTGTTCTGGGCCTGGAGCGATGGTGCGCGAGAACGAGCCATAGCGACGGCGGGCTAACCACCAGGTGCCGTCATGGCGTTCGAAGCGATCGTGATACACGCCGTAGGCATTGGTGCGACGACCATCGCTCACGTTCTGCCGAAGTTCCTGCATGTACATACGACCACCGGCAACACCGGCTTCGACGTCAACCTCGATCACGGTATTGAGGATCACGAATTCAAAAAATGCGAACACCTCGAGTTGCTCGCTGATGAAATCGCCGATGGCCTGGGGACCGTCGAACACCATTTGGTTATCGCCGAGGTCGAGCTCGAGTTTGCAACCTGGTCGCATGATTCCGTGGAGTTCGGACCACGCCCGACGGGTGACAATGTCGGCGTAACTGTCCTGAAGACGCCGGATATCGAGATAATCGAGTGCTTCGGCCAGTCGTTCTTCGGTTGTTTTCATATATCCCCCTTGAATGTGTCGACCGTAGCCTCCTGAGGGGTCCGAGACCTTTGTGTGCAGAGCCGAAGGATCTTCGCGAGGATGCACCCCTGACGTTTTCAAGGGGGAAGACATGGGCGAGCTCAAGTCGCGAGAGAAGTACAACGAATTAGTGGCACTGCTGCAGCAGGCAGGCGACGAATGGGTCGTTCCGGGCCCGGTCATGACCGATGACGACGTGGCCGAGGGATTCCGCAATCTCACCCACATCCTTCAGAGCGCGCTGTATTCCCATCAGGAATTCGATCCGCAGCGCCCGGTCTTCAATCGCATCGTGTCGCCGACCCGTTCATTCACCGGCGACAATTCCGACGCCGTGTACTTCGAAACGCCGGTCGCCCCCAACAACGAATACATCGTGCGCGGAAATATCGCTGGCGCGGTCTACACCTCGTTCACGATGGAAGCCGGTGCGGCCGACGGTTCGTATGCAACGCACACCTCGGGTGTTCTGAATGACACCGAGATGGACATCGATGCCGACGGCAATTACGCGATTCGTCTCGGTGGCGCCAAAGCCGATCGCAACTGGCTTGAAATCCCTACCGATGGTGGACGTATCACCACTCGCCACTATTTCGAATTCCCATGGTCATCTTCGGCATCGCAGACATTGCATGTGCCAATCAGCATCGAAGCTGTCACGAAGGTTCCCGCTCCGCCGCGTTGGAATGACGAACGAGTGTCAGAAGGGTTGCAGCGCGTCATCAACCATGTGCGCAGCAAGACCGTTGCATCGATCGCACCGTCCGAAGACACGCCGATCCCGTTCGTCTCCCGCGTTCCAAACGAACTCCCACAGCCGATTGTGCCTGGGAACATGGCATTCGCAGCATTCGATGCGGCCTATTCGATGGCGCCGTACTTGATCGGTGACGACGAAGCGCTTGTAATTCGCGGTCGCTGGCCCGAATGCGTCTTCGCCAACTTGTGCCTTTGGAACCGTTGGTCACAGATGTACGACTACGTGAACCGTCAGGTCAGTCGTAACCGCGCCAACACAACGTTGAACGCCGACGGAACCTTCACGCTGGTGCTGGCTCATTCCGATCCCGGTCATGCCAACTGGATCGACACCGAAGGTCGCAATCTCGGCACGATGTTCTTCCGCTTCTTCTTGCCTGAGGGCGAGATCGAGAAGCCCACATGCGAGGTCGTGAAGTTCGCAGACCTCACACCAGATTTGGTCTGATCGATGGCAAACGAATCGCTGCGCACTGAGCGAGAGGGTGCCGTTGTCACCGTCACAATCGATATTCCGCCGCACAACATTGTTGGGGCTGATCTCATTGTTGGCTTGCTTGGACTTTTGCCCGAGCTCGAAGGCGATGATTCGGTATCGGTCGTCGTATTCCGCAGTGCTGACCCCGACTTTTTCTTGATGCACGGTGATGTTGAAGCACTACTGGCGTCAGCGCCTGCCGACGAGCCAGTGACCGAACCGAACATTGCCGCGGTACTTTTTGAGCGTCTGCACTGTGCACCGTTTCTCACAATCGGTGTGGTCGATGGCTACGCACGCGGTGGAGGCTGTGAGTTCCTGTCTGCGCTCGACCTTCGTATCGGTACGGCGCGTGCAGTGATGGGTCAGCCCGAAGTGGCGATGGGCATTCTTCCTGGCGCCGGGGGCACGGTCCGCATGGCGAGAGCGCTTGGTCGGGCAAAAGCGTTGGAACTGATTCTGAGCGGCCGTGATGTCTCTGCCGATGAACTGTTGGCGATGGGTTGGTTGCAGCAACTCGTCCCAACCAGTGGCCTAGACGCAGCGTTGTCGGCGTATGTCAAACAGTTCGCTTCCCTTAATCGTCGCTCAGTTCGTGCTGTGAAACTTGTGATTGATGCTGCCATCAACGAGGACGCCGCGGCACTAACGCTTGAGAGCATGGAGATGAATGCCGCAATGGTTGCCGGTGCTCATGTACAACCGATGCAGCGTTTTCTCGCTGCCGGTGGCCAGACTCGCGACGTCGAGATTGGTTCGATTACTCCGTTGCTCGACGTCATGCGTCAGACCGACTGACGTTGCGGAGTTTTGTCAGACTTTTTGCATCGGCTGATGTGGTTCAGCTGGCAATGCAACCTTGATGGTGTCGCCGACGCGAACCGTTCCGCCGCGAACCACAACCGACATCACGCCATTGCGAAAGAGTTGCGGTCCAACTTCGGGTTTGAACGAAACTGCGGCGCGCAGTCCCTCTTGAAATTTGTCGATCTGCGAGCACGGGTCGCGAAAACCGGTGAGAGCGATGATGACGTCGGTGCCAAGTCGCAGCGTGGTCCCGACAGGTAGTTGACCTAGTTCAATACCTTGGGTGGTGAGATTCTCACCAAATCCGCCAAACGGGACATCGAAACCCTCGCCGCGCAGCCCCTCATGAATTTCACTGGCCACAAGGTGAACCTGGCGAAGGTTGGGGCGGCTCGCGTCCTTCTTCTGGCGGCTCAGGTGTTGCGTGGTCGGACCGGAGTGAGCGTCGCCCTCGATGCCGATGCCAGCAAGGAAGACGGCCTCAACGATTGAAGGCTTTGAAAAGTTGTGCCCGCCATCGGAATGAAGGCTGGTGACGGTTCCTTCGAGCGCATGAGTCATGGGCTTAGTTTGCCCGCTCGCGGTCAGGAAAGGTCGGAGAATTTCACGACCCGAGTTTCGAGCTGCGTGAGCGGTTCGGTCGGTATGAGGAACCGCCAGAACATCGTGCCGTGTTCGAGGCCACGAGTATCGAGCCAGTTGGGAAGACCGGGATCGGAGTGGGCGAGGATCATTCGCCACGAACCGTCGTCGGAAACCTCGGTCTGCACTCGATTGAGAGAGACCAAGCGTCGGTCGTAGTTCGGCGTCTGCATGTGATTGTTGAACAACACAATGTTGGCGAACGTGCACCGTGGCCAACTTCCGCGAATCTCGAGCGCCTCGTTGGGCGCCAACTTCCATCGAGCCGATCGATAGATGTTGTCGGTGGCCGCGTAACCAATACCGAGATTGCCGTCGTGGGCGGGTGGATTAGTGAACGCGTTCGGTTCAGCCGATACCCACGGAATCGCGCCTGGAGGCATTGGGTTATGGCCCCAATCGGCAGTAACCGAACGGAGGAACGTGATGGCGCGGCGAATGTTGGCGGCCACCGCAGCATCGTTGGGTACCGGGGGAGGGCCCGGATCGTCGAGCGGTTCAATCAAGAGTGGAATGTGCAGACTTGGGTCGAGCGCGGCGCAACGCGTCCATTCGAAATAGTGGCGAGTGGTGATGGAACCGGCTTCGGGGTCGAGTCGCAACCAGTTCGGTCCGCTGCCTTGCGGTGACGCAATGAGTTCGTAGTTGCCCGCCGCGTCAACCTCGAACTCGGTGTCGTTGAGGGTGTGCCCAAGTTTCTGCGACATGGTGCCGCCGGCCGTTCCGATTTCAACAGTGAACGACGTGTAACACGCGTTCGCGATGTTGCCGCGAATTCGATACGACTTCGTGGGGTCGATAACGGTTCCGTAGTACACGGTGTCGGGGTTATCGCCGAGCAACTTCTTGTTTGGCATGAACCAACGGTTCCAACGCGGTCGCAGCGGATCAGCCTCGAGCCAGAACTGCAGTGAATGGTGCAAACAATGCATTGCGAATTCCCGATACGACGCTCGATCGAGATCGGAAACGAAGTTCCAACGAGCGTCGTCGGCGTCGGTATTGATTGCAGCAATGAGTTCGGCCAGTTCGGCCATCGCAAGCGCGGATTCCATTGTTCCCCCTAGGAAGTCGTTTGTGATCCTACGGTTCGAATGCCGGTCGTGCCCGGGCTGTGGTTGGATGTCGCTTGACATTCGCCACTGGAGACTCTTTGTCACTCGCGCTTGCCCCTGAACTCGTGGAGCCATTTGTCGCTGGTTTGATTGGCGCGTGCGATGTCGAGGGCGGACCAACCAACGAACAATTCTCGGTCTTACAGGCACTTGTCGGGCAGGTGTGGCGCCGTTCCGATATTGATCTGCGAGCGCAGACGCCTCTCGCCCCGCAACAACTCGCAGCAATCGTTACGTCACCGATCGATCGCCGTCATTTCCAAGAACTCATCGTGACGCTTGAGGCCTGTCGTCACCCGCTCACTGACGCGCAACTCGATCGCGCGGAAGACTACGAACGCGCGATCGGCATCACTGGCCCCGATGCGGCGCTGTTTCGTACGATGGTCGACGAAGGAACCGAACGAGCGAAGGCGGACTTCGCGAGGTTCCTTGTCGGGAACACCAGTGCGCGAGTCGAACCGTCGCTTCGTGATGAGGCCACTATCGACGGTGCAGGTGAACCAGAACTCGTTGCTCGCATCGAGAAGTTGCGTTCTTGTGCGCCTGGAACGCTTGGCCACGCGTATGTCGAGTTTTATGACATCGCCGGCCTGCCCCATGACACATGTGATTTCCGGAATGGGCACTACGGCCGAAGCCGAAGTCGCGCTCAGCGCATTCCTCGTGGGGATGGCCGACGACGCGGTGAACCGGTCGGCACTTCTTGCCTCGCTCATCGTTCACGAAGCGGGGTTCGGCGATTCAAACAAGGTCAAAGCCGAGCAGGGGATCTTGGCCCGGCCCGGAGCGGCCGAACTGATGGCTGCCGAGATCGTCCGAGGTGGCGAATGCAACGCCGACTTCTCTCGAATCGACCACCTCGCAATCGCCGATCAGCCATTACGTGAACTACGCAGGGAATATGGAGTTCTGACGCCCGTCGACACCAATGACGGTCATCACTTGTTCTGGTAGACACAGTGAGCGGGCCGCAGCGTGCACGTTCGCATGAGAAAGCGTGTGGATATGCCATTGCTTGTTTCACCTGAACTTGTTGAACCGATGGTCCGTGGGCTCGTTGGAGCTATTGACGTAGACGGCGGTGCAACTGATGAGCAACTCGCCGTATTGCGGGCGATCACTGCTCACTTATGGCAGCGCCCAGACCTTGACCCAGTCGTGCTTTCGCCGCTGTCGTCGGCGGAGGTCGCAGCCGTGATCACGACTCCTGGTGCTCGTCGTCGATTTGCTGAAGTCATGTTCACCCTTGAAATGTGTCGCCATCCGCTAACTGATGAGCAAGTGCGAGTCACAGAGTCCTACAGCGAAGCGTTAGGTTCATCGCTCGAAGAAGTGCAAATTTTTCGAACCGCCATCGACGAGGGCGTTGAAAAAGCGAAAAGTGATTTCGATAGGTTTTTCAATGCCTACGCAGTAGATCGTTCTGAGGTCGCTTTCCGCGATCGAGCTTTAGAAACTCCGAAACTCGACCCAGAACTTCAAGGGCGGATCGCGCGTTTTCACACGCTGCCCGAAGGAACCGTCGGTTGGTCGCTTAGCGAGTTCTACCGAACCCATGGATTTGCGGTTCCCGGAACCGAAGTAACTCCGAATACGTATCTGTATTTCGATCACGACATGATTCACGTGATCTCTGGCATTGCCCCGACGGGACCGGGTGAGATTGCCCTTGGTGCGTTTCAAATGGCGATGGATGACAACCCCGTGAATACGTTTGCGTTCTTTTCTCCGTTGGTGGTTCATGAGGCGGGGTTGGGAACGATCGATGACATCGTCGAAAGCGAACACACATTGTCGAGGCCGGGTGCTGCGGAACTCCTTGGCCAGGAATTTGAGCGTGGGGCGAAAACCACAGGAGATTTCGCGTTTGTCGATCATCTCCAGTTGGCGGAACGCCCCCTCGAAGACGTTCGACGGGAATTCGGGGTGCTCACTCCTGACGATCCGAACGATGGTCACCATATTTTTTGGTGACTCACCGGCCGAATGGGGCCTGATCGGGGGCTCCCGGTAGAGTTCGCCTTCGTTCTGGGAGGGCTGAGATGGCCAATAAGTGGTTTGAAACTGTTGCCGTGGCACAGCGCCGGGCCGAGAAGCGTCTGCCGAAGTCGGTCTATGGCGCCATCATCGGTGGTGCGGAAAAGGGCTTGTCGCTCAACGGCAACCTGACCTCATTCGACCAACTCGGACTCGCTCCGCATGTTGCTGGTCTTCAAGCCGAACGTTCGATGAACACTTCGGTGTTCGGTCTCGACATCTCGATGCCCGTCATCATTTCTCCCACCGGCGTGCAGGCCGTTCATCCCGAGGGTGAAGTCGCCGTTGCTCGCGCTGCGACAAACCGTGGCATTCCGATGGGCCTCAGTTCCTTCGGCAGTCGTTCGATGGAAGACGTTGCTGCGGTGAACTCGCAACTGCTGTTCCAGATGTATTGGAGTGGCGGTCGCGACGTCATGGTGCAGCGCCTCGAGCGCGCCAAGGCCGCCGGCGCCAAGGGCATCATCCTCACGCTCGACTGGACCTTCTCGAACGGTCGCGACTGGGGTAGCCCCTGGATCCCCGAAAAACTTGATCTCAAAACGATGATCAAGTTGTCGCCGCAAGCACTTTCAAAGCCCAAGTGGCTGCTCGCCTATCTCAAGACCGGCAAGCTTCCCGATCTCAGCGCGCCGAACATGGCGCACCCCGGGCAGAAGCCGCCCGCATTCTTTGGTGCGTACTACGAGTGGATGACCATGCCGCCTCCCAGTTGGGAAGACATCGCATGGTTGCGCTCGCAGTGGGACGGACCGTTTGTCGTCAAGGGTGTGTGTCGTGTCGACGACGCCAAGCGCGTTCGTGATCTTGGCGCCACTGGTCTTTCGGTTTCAAACCATGGCGGCAACAACCTCGACGGAACACCATCGCCGATTCGTGTGCTCCCGGCAATTGTTGCTGCTGTCGGTAACGACATCGACGTTGTGCTCGACGGTGGTATTCGTCGCGGTAGCGATGTTGTGAAGGCCGTTGCAATGGGTGCAAAGGCTGTGATGATCGGCCGTGCGTACCTGTGGGGTCTCGCTGCCAATGGTCAAGCCGGGGTCGAGAACGTTCTCGACATCCTGCATGGCGGTATTGACTCATGCCTGCTTGGCCTCGGCAAGTCGCACATCAGCGAACTCACGCCCGACGATGTGATCGCCCCGCGCGATTTCTTCGTCACCCTGGGCGACAAGTAA
>JAPLAE010000097.1 GCA_026393455.1 Actinomycetota bacterium | reverse complement strand
TCGTTGCTGCTCGCACCGCTGCTGGCGTAAGCCTCTTCTCGGTTGCTGGCGATGCTGCTGGTCTCACTCGCACGGCACTGTCCACCATGGATCAGACCCGCAAGCAGGCCAAGCTCGAATTCGCCAATGTTGAAGGCACGCTCATCGGCACCGATGGCGCTGGCTGGGATGTTCTTTCCACCGTCCTTGACCTTGCCGCTGTTGGCCTTGCCGCCGAGCAGGTGGGTGGAGCACAGATGTGTCTCGACATGGCAGTCCAGTACGCCAAGGATCGCGTGCAGTTCGGTCGTCCGATTGGTTCGTTCCAGGCCATCAAGCACAAGTGCGCCGACATCCTCCTCGAGGTTGAATCGGCCAAGTCCGCTGCCTATTACGCCGGCTGGTGTGCATCAGAACTCAATGACGAACTGCCTGCAGTTGCGTCGCTGGCCAAGGCCTACTGCTCCGATGCGTATTTCCATGCGTCGGCCGAAAACATCCAGATTCATGGTGGTATCGGCTTCACGTGGGAACACCCCGCACACATGTACTTCAAGCGTGCGAAGTCCTCGGAACTTCTCTTCGGTGATCCCACCTATCACCGTGAGCTTCTTGCTCAGCGCATCGGCATCTGATCCGCTGACGTCAGCGACGAGAACATCGTGATCCTCGTCTTCATCATCCTCTCCGCTCTTGCGGTGCTCGTGATCGGCCTCCTTGCCGTTGGCCGACTCGCGGGTCAGCTCGCCGGACAACCTCGTGCCGCGGTTTACGACCGGGCTGAAGCGGTCGACTTCGTGGCCGACCTTCTTCCCGATGACGTCACGGCACAGTTGACCTACGACGAACTCGCGCAATTGCTGCAGTGGCATCTCGATTACCTCGAAGAGCGTGGCGTGGCTCGTGCTCAGGGTGTCGAGAATGTGGCAAGCGGACCACTGGTAGCAGCCGAAGACGACGCGTTGGCATTCGTGATCGGAAAGTCGACCGAAGCCGGCCTTGAGGTTGACGATGTTTGGGTTGTTCAGGTGATCCAGTGCAACGAGAACTATCTCGAAGCGATCGGCGCTATCGGCAGTGAATTGGCCATGCCTGAAGATCCGACAATCTCGTAATCGTCGACAAAGGATCGGCCGCCGGTTCGTGGCCGTCTACGCTGAGGCCATGCATCGTCCGACGAAGTTCGAACACAACCGTTGGGTGGGCGACAAGCGAACGCAGGTCGTCTACGACGTCGACAACATCGATGACCCGTCCATCATTGAAGAACTGATGGAAGCCGAGACCTACATTTGCTTCGGACCAGACACGGTCAACGAAGCTCGCAATCGTTGTTACAAGCCGTACAAGGGCAATGGCAGCGGTCTTGTCGATGCAGACGCCTGACTCCGTCTGCGTCTGCGTTCCTGAGCGAGTCGCAAATAAATACTCATTCGTTGAAGTTGGGGTAGATGCCCTCCCAGCAGATGAGGTATTGAAGTAATCCCCCGTTTGCGTTCGAAGCCACGGGCGCCGTCAAATTTGGCAGATTGAAGGTTGTTGAACCGTTTCCGCCGAACTGAATTCCAAGCAGCGTGTAGAGCGCTTCGTACTGCAGCACTTGCAACGTGTCACCGTTACACGGGAGAAATCCTGACGGGATTCGTCCGAACATGTAAGGGACAAGGATGATTTGACCCGTGAAGTAATCCATATCAATTCCCTGCTTTCGAAGTGTCGAGTTGGGTTGTGGAGTCACCCTTCACATGAATGTGGAAGTCGTGTGAAGTCTCCGCTGTCGAGATGATGAGTTGCTGCGTTATGCGGTCAGAGGTGATCCGCACCGGCACCGCGGCTTGGCGTCTTGCGGTTGCGTCACCGGGGGAAATCGCTTGGCGTTGTCTGTCATGGAGAACAAGCGATCGGCCAATGATGGAGTTGACATCGTTGATGTCGATGACATCACTTGAACCGTCTGACCCGATTCGGCTGAGCGTCTGTGTCGACGCGTTGACACCGATGACATCACCGTTGCTGGCAATCGCGATGCTCGTATGGATCCCGTGTGGTGGCCTGACGCTGGCGATTTTGGAGCCATCGGAATTGAGCCGACGCAACTGGCGGGAAGTCCCGTTTGACCGGTCGTAAAAGACGATTTCATCGCCGGGGCCGACAGCAATCTGGCGAGGCACGACCGCAACTGATCCATCTACGCCTGTCGTTGCGGAACTGATCCACGAAGTTGAACGAATTCCGACCGAGTCAGGAGAAATGACACCGACACCAAGACGAGTGTCGGTGAAGACGATCCGACCGTCGGAGAGTGCCGCTACACCCGCGGGTGAGCGTAAAGACATTCCATTGATTGTGCTAACGGTGGCAATCGGCCGTAACGATTGGTCGAGGTGCAGCAGACGTCGGTTTCCGCGATCGACAATCCACACCGTTCCATCGGGGGCAAACGTCGCGTCTGAAGCGAGGTTCAAGGTGTTTACGTCGCCAACGGTTCCGAATGAAGCGAGGATGTTGTCGCCGCTCATGA
Source organism: Actinomycetota bacterium (assembly GCA_026393455.1). Lineage (GTDB taxonomy): Bacteria > Actinomycetota > Acidimicrobiia > Acidimicrobiales > Acidimicrobilacustridaceae > Acidimicrobilacustris. Next base: position 85,990 of record JAPLAE010000097.1, on the reverse strand, counting down.
GGTTGATTTTGTTGCCCACGCCCCACTCTTGTTGAAGGCGGACTCCGCCAGCGGCGACAAGTACAAGAGCATTCACGGCGGCGATTCCCGCCAGGCTTTCCTGCCATTTCGGCTTTGAATATGCCGATGGTCCGGCAGGTGGAGATGCCTCACAGGAGGAAAGGAGAGGAGCGAGTGCGACTGCTCCTGCGGCGCCGCCGGCAATGGCGAGGAACCGGCGACGCGAAAGAGAAGAGGAACTCACTCGGTTGTTCTATCGCGTCATGCTGCAGCGGTGGGTCCGATTGGGCACATTTCTCTTAGACGTGTGGCGTTGCTGCGGCGTCGTAGGCTCAGAAACCGTGGAGAAGCTCTTTCGGTCAGGCGACATTGAACTTGCAGGACACTTAGCGCGTCCGCGAATTGCACCGGGTACGTCAGTTCCAGGACTACTGATCTGTCACGGCTTTCCGAATCTGAATCAAGGCGGCGCGCTTTCTGCTCGTTCGTTCCCGGAACTGGCAGAACGCATCGCCACCGAAATGGGTTGGATGGTGCTGGTCTTCAACTTCCGTGGCGCGGGCGATTCCGATGGCAATTTTTCTTTGCACGGATGGCGTGACGACCTTCTCGCTGCGGCCGCGTACCTGCGCACCGTCGAAGGCGTTAGCGGTGTGTGGGCTGCGGGGTATGGAAGCGGTGGCTCACTTTCGATTGTTGCTGCGTCTCTTGATCCGGAAATCCGAGGCGTCGCGGCAATGGGTTCGCCCGCCGATTTCGACGATTGGGCAAATCACCCCAGGCGGCTTCTGCAGCACGCTCGTGAAACCGAAATCATTCGATCGTCCTCGTTCCCTGAAAATTTTGATACGTGGTCGAAAGAGATCCGTGACGTGCGAGCAGTCGCGGCAATCCGCACCGTTGCGCCACGAGATGTGTTGATCATGCACGGATCAGAAGATGAAGTTGTGCCGGTGTACGACGCTCGCGTTCTTGCCGATGCACACGGAAGCGCCGACCTTCGCATTATCGAAGGCGGAGCGCATCAGTTGCGCCACGACCCGCGAGCTGTTGCAGTCTTGTTGGGTTGGCTCGATCGACAGCGAGCAGCAGCGGCCGCCGAACGTTCGAGTTAAAACTCAGCGCCGAAATGGATCGAGCGCTTCGGTGTCGATCCCGTGCTCGTCAATTGCCGACGCCACAACGGATGCTTCGATAACACCGTCGGCCGCAAGAGCGGAGAGCACAGCGATTTCGATGTTTGCGGCATCGACCTCGAAGAACCGGCGCAATGCTTCGCGAGTGTCGGAGCGACCGAAACCATCGGTGCCGAGTGAGACGAATCGCTTTGGAACGTAGGAAGCGATCTGGTCGGGCACGGCTTTCATGAAATCAGTGACGGCAACGATTGGGCCGGGTGCATTGCCGAGTTGATCGGTGATCTGCGCAACTCGTGGCGTTTGCGTTGGATGAAGGCGATTCCATCGTTCAACGGTGAGGGCGTCTTCACGCAGTCGCTTGTACGAGGTGGCGCTCCAGAGTTCTGCGCCAATACCACGAGCTGCAAGCGCGGTTTGCGCTTCGAGAGCGCCTCGGTTCATCGTTCCCGAAAACACGATGGTTGCCTTTGCTGCGAGGCCCGCAGGAGCATCGGCCCACTTGTAGAGGCCGCTCATAATGTCGTCGTTCGTGACGTGGTCGGGGCGCACAGGCATGATCTGGTTCTCGTTATACGCGGTTAAGTAATAGAAAACGCTTTCGCCGGCTCCATCGGGCCCGCCATACATGTGCTGAAGCCCGCACTCGATGATTGTGGCCAGTTCGTAGGCAAACGCAGGGTCGTACGCCTGGCATGTCGGAACGGTGGAGGCCAGAACAAGACTGTGTCCGTCCTGGTGTTGCAAGCCTTCGCCCAGCAACGTGGTGCGGCCAGCGGTGGCACCGATAATGAAGCCCTTTGCCTGTGCATCGGCAGCGGCCCAGATGAGATCGCCAACACGCTGAAACCCGAACATTGAATACAGGGTGAAGAACGGAACCATCGGAACGCCACGAGTCGCGTAACTCGTACCGGCGGCAGTGAAGCTCGCAAGCGAACCAGCTTCTGTAATTCCCTCTTCGAGGAGTTGCCCGCTTTTTGATTCGACATAGGAAATGAGAAGTTCGTGATCGACGGGCTCGTAGAGCTGGCCTTGCGACGCGTAGATCCCAAGTTCGCGGAACAGAACTTCCATTCCGAATGTGCGCGCTTCGTCGGGAATGATCGGCACAACTCGCGGTCCGAATTCTTCGGCGCGACAGAGACCGCGGAGCAGACGAGTGAATGCCATGGTGGTGGACACCGCTTGGGTTCCAGAACCCTTGGCGAACTCTTCATAGACCGTTGGGTTGGGGAGAGTGAGTGGACGTCGGATTTCCAACGTACGGCTGGGGAGAGGTCCACCGAGTTCGGAGCGACGTTGCGCGAGATAGATCGCTTCGGGTGAATCGGCCGGTGGTCGATAAAACGGTGGGGCGTCAGCGTCGATAACTGTGTCGGGAATCTGGTCGGTCAGTTGCAAGCGGTCACGGAACTCGATGATCTGATCGTGGTTGAGTTTCTTGATTGAGTGTGTTGCATTGCGGCCTTCGACAGTGGAACCCAATGCCCAGCCTTTGACGGTCTTGGCCAGAATGACGGTGGGTGCACCCGTTGTTTCCGAAGCCGCTTTGTAGGCGGCGTAGACCTTCTTGTAGTCGTGTCCACCGCGCGGCAGCGCACGCAACTGATCGTCGGAAAGATGATCGACGAGTTTGCGCAGGCGCGGGTCGGGGCCAAAGAAATGCTCACGAATGTACGCGCCACTTTCGATGGCGTAGCGCTGCCATTCTCCGTCGAGCGTGACGTTCATTTTGGCAACGAGGACCCCGTCAACGTCTTTCGCTAACAGTTCGTCCCAACCGGCACCCCAAATGACCTTGAGAACATTCCAGCCGGCACCGCGAAAGACCGATTCAAGTTCTTGGATGATTTTTCCGTTGCCGCGCACTGGTCCATCGAGGCGTTGCAAGTTGCAATTCACGACCCAAATCAGATTGTCGAGCTGTTCGCGACCGGCCAGCGAGATCGAACCGAGTGTTTCTGGTTCATCGGTTTCGCCATCGCCCAGAAAGCACCAAACCTTTGACGCGCTGGTGTCATCGATGCGGCGGTTGTAGAGGTATTTGGAGAAGCGGGCTTGATAGATCGAATTCAGCGGGCCGAGTCCCATGGAGACAGTGGGGAACTCCCAAAACTCGGGCATAAGCCATGGGTGTGGGTAACTCGAGAGCCCGCCTCCGCCGATTTCGCGGCGAAAACGCATCATCTGGTCTTCGCTCAGCCGGCCTTCGAGATAGGCACGCGCGTAGATGCCCGGTGATGCATGGCCCTGTAGATACACATGATCGCCGACCAGTGCGCCTTCTTTGCCGCGAAAGAAATGATTGAACCCAACTTCGAGCAACATCGCAGACGACGCGTAGGAAGACAGATGCCCACCGATTCCGTCGGCTTCCTTGTTCGCATAGGTGACAGAGATTGCAGCGTTCCATCGCAAGTACTGACGAATGCGCTTTTCGATGTCTTCGTTGCCAGGGAACCAAGGCTGTTCTTCAACGGGGATGGTGTTGATATACGGAGTGGATACTTCCGCCGGTGTCCCGATTTGAAGTTCTCGCGCCCGCTCGGTGAGTCGGGAAACTAAATACCGAGCACGAGTTTTGCCCGCGCTATTGACGACAGCATCGAGAGAGTCGAGCCATTCCACCGTCTCACTTGGATCGGAATCGGGTAGTTGGCTAACGAACTGGTCAAGGTCCACAAGGTGCCTTTCGAAAACAGCGTTTACCCATGATGCCCGCATCAACGTGTTACCGGGAGGTAGGAACGTTGATTTTGTGTGAATCGTGGATGTTGGGTCTTTGCTCTGACCTGTGCGACGCTGAATGCGTGACAACAATCGTTTACACCGATGGTGCGTGCAGCGGTAACCCTGGTCCCGGCGGATGGGCCTGGGCGGTTGTCGACGGCGGATTCGCGAGTGGCGGCGAGGCCCACTCAACGAATCAGCGGATGGAGATCATGGCGGCCTTCGAAGCAGTGAAGTCGCACTCGGGGCCGCTCGAAGTCGTGAGCGACTCCACCTATGTCGTGCACTGTTTCCGCGACCGTTGGCATGACGGTTGGAAACGAAGAGGATGGAAGAATTCACAGCGCAAGCCCGTGGCGAACCGCGATCTATGGGAGCCGTTCATCGACCTCGTCTTGAGTCGTGGCGATGTCACCTTTCGCTGGGTCAAGGGCCATGCGGGTGATCCGATGAACGATCTCGTCGACCGCCTTGCCGTCGAGGCAGCAACCACACAACGCGAAGCCTCGGGATCGGAACGACCCACCAATCTTGGACCTGCCGACACCTTTGGTACTGGGGAATCGGCACAAGGAATCGTTGACGATTCTCGGGCCTACCCCGATGACGATCAACTTTCGTTGTTCTGATCTGAGACCAGCGCGCTGAATGCGGTACCGCTGGGCTGATCCCCGTATTCTCTGCCTCCATGGAAATCAATGGAATCTCAGCAATCGTCACCGGAGGCGCTTCCGGTATCGGTGAAGCATGTGCACGTCAGCTCGCCGCTGGCGGCGCAAAGGTCGTTATCGCCGATCTCAACGACGAAAAGGGCAATGCACTCGCAACCGAAATTGGTGGCGCATTTGCTCATGTTGATGTGTGTAACAGCGATGACATCAAAGCGGCCATCGCTATGGCCGAAGAAATGGGCCCGATCCGTGCGCTTGTGAATTCAGCAGGTATCGGTGCCGCCAGTCGCACGATCGGCAAGGACGGCTCGTATGACTCGGCATTCAACCTCGATTACTGGCGCAAGGTCATCGATGTGAATCTGACCGGCACATTCGACTGCATCCGTCTTGTGGCTACCGCCATGAGTCGCACCGAACCCGTGTCCGCCGACGGCGAACGCGGCGCGATCGTGAACATGGCATCGACAGCGGCGTTTGACGGACAGATCGGTCAGGCTGCCTATTCCGCTTCGAAGAGCGGAGTCGCGGGAATGACGCTGCCCATCGCTCGTGATCTCGCGGTCGTGGGCATTCGGGTCAACACCGTTGCGCCAGGGCTCATCGATACGCCGATTTATGGTGAGGGCGAAGGCAGCGAGGCGTTCAAGGCAAAGCTTTCGAAAGATGTTCTGTTCCCGGATCGACTTGGCCTTGCCAGCGAACTCGCCTCGATGGTGATGCAGCTCATCACCAACTCGTACATGAACGCTCAGACCATTCGCGTCGACGGTGGAGCCCGTTTCGGCCCGAAATGATCTGGACCTGACCTGAACGGGGACTCGGCCTCAGGGCCGGGTCCTTTGTTTTTGTGGGCGGGGTGACTACGATCGTACGCATGTTCGTAGTGGGAATTGACCCGGGGCTGACCCGCTGTGGCTATTGCGTTGTCGAGGCGCGTGAAGGCGCTCAACCTCGGGCGGTTGCTCTAGGCGTCATGCGTACTTCGCCCGACGATCAGGTGCATCACCGGCTCGCCGAACTTCAATCCGAACTCCGCGCGTTGCTCACCGAATTTCCTGTGACTGCGATGGCTGTTGAACGAGTGCTGTTTCAAGTCAATGTCCGCACCGCAATGTCGGTGGGTCAGGCCAGCGGCATCGCAATGGTCGAAGCCGTCAACGCCGGATGCGAAGTTGTCCAGTATTCGCCGAACGAGGTCAAGTCTGCGGTGGCTGGCTGGGGCAATGCCGACAAAGTGCAGATGCAGCAAATGGTGCAGACATTGCTCGGGCTCGCCGAACCGCCGCATCCATTCGATGCCGCCGACGCAGCGGCACTCGCGTTGTGTCATATCGCCATGGCGCCGATGCGTGCGGCAGCTACTCGAGCAGTAGCGAAAGCAGGTGCCTGATGATCGGTTCAGTTCGCGGCACATTGCTTGAACGGCTGCCTTCGGGCGAAGTTCTTGTCGAGGTCTCCGGTATCGGTTACCGCGTCATCGTTGCGCCATCGACCGCGGCATTGCTTGGCGAAACCGGATCTAAAGTCTTCTTGCATACCCATCACCACCGTCGCGAAGATGCCGAAACGCTCTACGGGTTCACCTCCTCTGAACAGCGGATGGTGTTTGAAGCGCTGTTATCGGCTCATGGTGTTGGACCGGCCATGGCTCTCGGCATCATGAGCGTGCATTCGCCTTCAGCACTTGTGCGCGTCTTGGCGAACGACGATATCGACGCGTTGTGCTTAGTGCCGGGCGTGGGCAAGAAGACCGCTGCTCGCTTGCTGATCGAACTTAAGTCGAAGCTCGATATTCCGGGTCTCGACCTAACTGCTGGCTCCGCTTCCGCCGATGGCACGGGTGTCGGGTCCTCGTCGGTTGCCGATGTCCGCAGTGCTCTCACCGAACTTGGCTACGGACCCGAAGAGGTTGCTGAAGCAGTGAAAGAACTTCCCGATTCTGCCGATACGGCAGAACTCCTGCGCCTTGCTCTGCAACGATTGGCCGCCTGATGCGCGACGAACTGCTGTCACCAGAACCCACGCCCGACGAGGCCGAACTCGAAGTCGGCGAGATGCGAACTGGCACCAACATCATTGGCGAAGAGGGCGGGTTACGCCCGCGCCATCTCGACGACTTCGTTGGTCAACGTGAACTGAAAGAACACCTCGGCATCATTCTTGAAGCCGCTCGTCGGCGCGAGCAGGCCGTCGATCATCTGTTGTTCGCTGGCCCACCAGGGCTTGGCAAGACAACACTCGCCGGCATCGTTGCCGCTGAACTTCAGGTTGCTCTGCACATCACCTCGGGCCCGGCACTCGATCGTGCTGGCGACCTCGCCGCGATCCTTACGCGCCTGGGTGAAGGCGACGTCTTGTTCATCGACGAAATTCATCGTCTCAGTCGCAATATCGAAGAAGTTCTCTATCCGGCAATGGAAGATTTTCAACTCGACATCGTGTTGGGTAAGGGCCCGGCCGCGCGTTCGATTCGTCTCGACCTTCCGCGATTCACGCTTGTCGGTGCCACCACACGCACCGGTCTCATCACCGGCCCACTGCGCGATCGCTTCGGTCTCGTTGCACGCCTCGACTACTACGACGCCGACGAACTGCAATCCATTGTTTCTCGCGCTGCTGGCATTTTGGGTATCGGGATCGACGATGGTGGCGCTTCCGAGATCGCTCGTCGGGCGCGCGGCACGCCCCGAATTGCCAATCGTCTTCTTCGCCGTGTTCGCGACTTCGCCGAGGTTCGTGGCGACGGCCAAATCGATGAAGCCACCGCCAACGAAGGCCTTGCAGTGTTCGGAGTCGACGACCTTGGTCTCGACAAGGTCGACCGTGCGGTCCTTTCAAATCTCTGCCAGAAGTTCGGTGGGGGCCCGGTGGGTCTGGGCACCTTGGCGATCAGCATTGGTGAAGCCGAAGAAACGGTCGAAGACGTCTACGAACCGTTTCTTATCCAGCAGGGCCTACTTATGCGCACTCCTCGCGGGCGCGTCGCCACTCCTGCGGCATGGGCACACCTTGGGTTGATAGCTCCGGCGAGCGCCCCGCTCACCGCCGACCCTTCACGGGGTCTGTTCGAACGCTGACCGAGCGGATCTAGCCTCTCCTCGCAATGGAGACCTCCGCTTTCGATTACGAGTTGCCTGAATCGGCGATTGCGCAGCATCCACTGGCTGAGCGAGATGCGGCTCGACTGCTTGTCGACCAGGGCACGGAAGTGGCCCCGCTGAACAGGAATGTTCGTGATCTTGCTGAGCTGCTCGAACCGGGCGATCTGCTCGTGCTCAACACCACACGAGTGCTGCCCGCCCGACTCGCGTTGTGTAAAGAAACCGGCGCGGCGGTTGAAGTTCTGCTTCTTGAACGACTCGACGGCGCTTCGCTTTCTGACAGCGGAACCTCTCGATGGGAAGCGTTGGTTCGACCTGGTCGAAAACTTCCGCCGGGAACCGTCGTTCGTCCTGTCGAGGGCACAGGACTCGAGGTCGTTATCGAAGATGATCTTGGCGATGGGCGGCGTGCGGTCACTATCGATGTCGATGGGCCATTGCTCGATGTGCTCGAACGCTTTGGCGTCATGCCATTGCCGCCGTACATCACCGAGGTGCTCGCCGAGCAAGAGCGCTATCAGACGGTTTTCGCAGAGCGCCCCGCCTCGGCAGCGGCCCCCACTGCAGGGCTACATCTGACATCAGAGGTGCTGGCCCGTTGCACCGAACGCGGCATTGTCCGAGCCGATGTCGAGTTGGTCGTTGGCCTTGGCACATTCCGGCCGATCGCTAGCGATCAGATCGAAGATCACGTGATGCACGGCGAGTTCTTCCGAGTGCCGCAAGAAACGCTCGATGCCTGTGCCCGTACAAAAGCCAACGGTGGGCGAGTTGTGGCGGTGGGAACGACCGCAGTGCGCGCCTTAGAAAGCGCCGCAGCATTCGGAATGACCGAGGGTCGCACCGAACTTTTTATTCATGGCGACTACGAGTTCGCAATTGTTGATCGACTCATGACCAACTTTCACTTACCGAAATCCTCGCTGATTGTGATGATCGACGCGTTTATCGGGGCTCGATGGCGAGACCTCTACGCGGATGCGTTGCGCGATGGATATCGGTTTCTGTCATTCGGCGACGCGATGTTGCTGACACGTCAGTGATGAGATCACCTGACGGAAATCAGAGGAATTCGCACAGGTAGGCCGAAGGAGTTTCGGCCCGAACCTGGAAATGGCTCGAGGCAGGAACCTCGAAGCGAGAGCCCTTTGGATAGGTCTCCCAATCGCTTTCGCCATCGACGATCGCTTCGAGAACCCCAGCAACGACGGTCATTCGCTCGGCTGCATCGGTGTTGAAGTCGTAGGTGCCGGGAGCAATAACGCCAACGGTGGCCCGTCCTGAAGCGTTTTCGAAGCCGAGGCTCTGAACGCCACCATCGAAGTACGTGTTGTGGGAGGTATCTGACATGTCGACGACGATAATGCTCACAGCGGGTGAGTTGTGGTGACATAGAGCCATCTCATCAACTTTTTTCTTTCGCTCATCGAATCAACGTCACTGGAGCAGTAGTGAGTAACGAAGAAACCGAATCTGTACTCCGACTGCAGATTGATGCGACCGATGGTCAGGCTCGAACCGGCGTGGTGCACACGGCTCGTGGTTCATTTCGCACTCCTTGCTTTATGCCGGTTGGCACTCGAGCGGCGGTTCGCACGCTGACGTCCGCCGATCTTGAGCGACTTGGCGCTGAAGTGATTCTCGGAAACACCTATCACCTGATGTTGAAGCCCGGGGCCGACCTCATTGAGCGATTCGGCGGGCTGCATGGCTTCGCGGACTGGCACGGACACGTGCTTACTGATTCGGGTGGGTTTCAGATTTTTTCGCTTGAACCGAAAGTCACCGATGAGGGCGCCACCTTTAAGTCGACCTATGACGGCAGCTATCACCATCTGAGCCCCGAAGGCAGTGTTGAGGTTCAGCAGAAACTGGGCAGCGACATCCAGATGGTTCTCGATGTATGCCCGCCGCTGCCTTCTACCGAAGCAGTTGTTCGCGCGGCGCTTGAACGATCGGTGTTGTGGGCCGGACGAGCGAAGGCGGCCCAAGCTCCTGCTCGAGCCAACGGTTCGAAACAGGCGCAGTTCGGAATCGTGCAAGGCGGCATCAACGTCGCAATGCGAACCGAAAGCGCACAGCGCACGCTTGACATTGGTTTCGATGGTTACGGCATCGGTGGTCTCTCGGTGGGCGAGACACGAGACGAGATGTTGCCGGCCCTTGCTGCGGTGACCGATGTTCTTCCCGCCGAGCGGCCTCGCTATTTGATGGGGGTAGGAGATCCGGTGAGCATTGTGGAAGCGGTTGCGCTTGGGGTCGACATGTTCGATTGCGTGTTGCCGACGCGTTTGGCCCGCCACGGCACAATTCTCACCAGGACAGGGCGTATGAATCTTCGAAACGCGAAATTCGCTGATGACCCCGAACCGCTCGAACCGGGGTGCATCTGCGAGGCCTGTTCTCGTTGGTCGCGGGCCTATCTTCGCCACCTACTCATGGTGAGCGAACCCACTGCGGCTCGCCTGACCACGATCCACAACGTTCATTGGTTGCTGCGTCTTATGGAGGGAGCACAAGCAGCGATAGCTGCTGGCACCTTCGATCAGTTCCGCTCTGAGGTGGCGTCGGTCTGGGACTAACGTGGCCCCGTTTCCGACTTGGAACCCCTTCTGATCGAGCCCATACGAGACCATGTCCTTCATCATCATCATCGTTCTGTTCGTTATCGCCTGGGTCGTGTTGATCCTGCCGAAGCAGCGTGAGGTCAAGCGCCACGGGGCGTTCGTCCAGAGCCTCGCCGTTGGCGACGAGGTCATGACCGGTTCAGGCATTTACGGCACCCTCGTAGAGATCGACGAGTCCACTGTTGTGTTGCAGGTCGCTCCGGGCGTTGAACTCAAGGTTGCCCGCCGTGCAGTCGCATCGAAGGTCATCGATCCGAATGCGGCGATGCCGATCGCAATTGAGGACGCAACCGATGAGGACTCCGAAGCATGAGGCGTCTACGAGGGTATGGCTCGCTCGTCATCATTGTTCTCGTTGCAGCGTCTGCGTTGCTCTACACGCTTGTTGCTGGCAATAAGCCACTGCTTGGCCTCGATCTTCAGGGTGGCGTTTCTGTTGTCCTCAAGCCGGTGCAGCAGGTTGACAATGACACCATCGATCAAGCGATCACCATTATTCGTCAGCGCATCGATGCAATCGGTGTTGCGGAACCCGAAATTACGCGACAGGGCAGCAACATCCTCATCCAGATTCCTGGCGTGAAGGACAAAGAGCGCGCCTTGCAGTTGGTTGGGCAGACCGCTGAACTTCAGTTCCGACCGGTTCTCGCCAATGTTCCGATTGATCCTCAATCAGCGACGACCACGACAAGTGGGGATCCTGCGGCGACCACAACAACTGCCGCTGGAGCGACGACAACCACGATCGATTCCACCAAGACCGTTGGTGGACTTTCACTTGATGTCTGCACGGCTGGCCTGACTGCCGAAGAAATCAACGCAACCGGTCAAGCGGTCTTGCCACAGTGCAAGGACGGACTACTCGTTGGTTCCTATGCCGTTGGTCCTGTTTCATTGACAGGTAGCGCGCTTGAAACTGCTCGCGCCAACCTTGGCAACACTGGGCAATGGGTCGTTGCGCCAACCTTCAAGAGCGGTAGCGATGGAATCGGCGGCTTCAATGCGGTTGCCGGTCAGTGTTTTTCGAAGGGCTCCACGTGTCCGACCGGACAGCTTGCGATCGTTCTCGATGGTCGCGTTCTTTCTGCTCCGAGCATCAACAGTCAAAGTTTCAAAGCTGATCAGATCGAAATCTCGGGGTCGTTCACTGAGCGCACCGCTAAAGACCTTGCGACTGCACTTAAGTACGGTGCTTTGCCGGTCGAGTTTGAACAACAGCAAGCCCAAGTTGTTTCGGCAACGCTTGGCCGCGACGCCTTGCATGCAGGCCTTGTTGCTGGTCTTGTAGGCCTCATCGCAGTGGCCATTTACATGATGGCCTTCTACCGAGTGCTCGGCCTGTTCGCCATCCTCAAACTCGGCATCGAGGCCGCGTTGTTGTGGTCGATCATTTCGTGGCTTGGCGCCAACAATGGTTTGGCCCTGACGCTCGCTGGTATCACCGGCATCATCGTTTCTATTGGTGTTTCCTTGGACTCGAACGTTGTTTATTACGAGCATCTCAAGGAAGACATCAATCACAGTCGGTCAATTCGCAGCTCGACAGACAAGTCGTTTGTTTCGGCATTCTCGACAATTGTGAAAGCCGACGTCGCCTCGCTCATCGGTGCTGCATTGCTTTGGTGGCTTACCGTCGGACCGGTTCGAGGCTTCGCCTTCTACCTTGGTCTCTCGACGGCGCTCGATCTGCTCACTTCTTGGGCGTACATGCGTCCAGCAGTGAAGTTGGCAACTCGTGCGAAGGCACTGCTTTGCTGAGAAGTCACAAGAACGCGCGAATCAAAAGTCTGCGAATCGCCCGACTGCGGAGGTGTCGAAATGAGCAAGCTCGGACGCCTGAATCGTGGCGAAACGAACATCGACTTCCTGAAGTGGTGGAAGATCGGTCTCGCAGTCTCTGTCTTCTTCATGGTTGTCAGCGTCGGTTCATTGCTGACTCGCGGACTGAACCTTGGAATCGATTTCAAAGGTGGCGTCTCGTGGGAAGTCAGTGCTCCCGGCGTAACGGTCGATCAAACTCGGACTGCCCTCGACGCTGTTGGCGAGGGCTCAGCCAAGATTCAGATCGTCGGTACCGACATCATCCGTGTGCAAGGTCCAGAAAGCACGCCAGCGCACACCATCGAAGTCACCAAAACACTGGCTGAACTCGCGAACACTGACCCGGCCAATATCAGTTTCTCGACAGTGGGTGCATCTTGGGGCGGCGACGTCACGAGGTCGGCAATCCGAGCCCTTGTGTTCTTCTTTATCGCCATTCTAATCTATTTGACCATCCGCCTGGAATGGCGAATGGCCGTGGCCGCACTTGTCGCTGTGTTTCACGATGTGCTCATCAGCGTCGGCGCCTATTCGGTTTTCCAGTTTGAAGTAACGCCGGGCACGGTGATCGCGTTCCTCACCATCTTGGGGTATTCGATTTACGACACCATCGTGGTCGACGACAAGATCAGAGAAAACGAGCGACTTGTTGGCCAGTCTGGTCGCCTCACCTACGGTCAGATGACTTCACTGTCGATGAACCAGGTGCTGCTCCGCTCGATCAATACGACGGTTGTCTCGCTGCTTCCGGTCGTTGCGCTGCTCGTTGTCGGTGCCGGAATCATGGGAGCGGTCACCCTCGAGGAGTTTGCTATTGCTCTGACTGTCGGCCTTCTCGCTGGCGCCTATTCGTCGATCTTTGTGGCGGCTCCAATCCTTGTGTGGCTCAAGGAACATCAGTCGAAGTTCAAGGTCATCCGCGAACGCCTGCAGTCTCAGGGCGTCGATGTCGCTCATGCTTCGGCTCGAGTCGACCTTCTTGGCGTCACCTCTGGTGCTCCGGCGATCGACGCACCATCGACTGCCTCGGCGACTGCGGCTGGAGCTACTGCTCTCAGCACGAACTCCACGCCATCAGGCATCATCCCGCCGCGGCCGCGCAAAAACCAACGCAAACGCTGATCGATGCGTCGGTGCAGGGGTTCGTCCCCTGTACCGTGGAGTCATGAAGACTCCCTTTCGAGCTGCTACCGGGGTATGTCCACCTGGTCGTGTGCAGGCCGGAGGCTGAGTTATGGCGACCGTCAATCGTGTGCTGCCGTGGCGTCGTAACGCCGCCCCGCCATCCGAAGAGGTCGCCCCGCTCGTCGAGATTTTTCAGTCTCATCATCCGCGTTCTTCAGCAGCGCTGATTACGAAAGCGTACGACCGCGCTGCTTCGGCGCATAAGGGCCAATCTCGCAAATCTGGCGAACCGTATGTGACACATCCTGTAGCGGTTGCAAAGATCTGTGCCGAACTTGGTCTCGATGACATCACCATCGCTGCTGCGCTTCTTCACGATGCTGTCGAAGATACCGGTGCCACTCTTTTCGATGTCGAGAAGGAATTTGGTGTTGAGGTTGCTCGCATCGTCGACGGCGTTACAAAACTTGATCGCATCAAGTTCGATTCCAAAGAGGCTCAGCAAGCGGCAACCGTTCGCAAGATGCTCGTGGCGATGGCGAAAGATCTCCGGGTACTGATCATCAAACTCGCTGACCGTCTTCACAACATGCGCACTATTGCGGCCTTGCCAGCGTGGAAGCAGCATCGCACTGCGCAGGAAACAATTGATATTTACGCACCGCTTGCTCACCGACTCGGCATGCAAGAATTGCGCCAGCAACTCGAGGACCTTTGTTTCGCGTCATTGCACCCCAAGCGTTATGCCGAGATCGACCACATGGTCGCAACACGTGCACCCGAACGCGATGTGTATCTAACCAATGTTCTCGAAGATGTGCGCGGCAGACTCAGCGAACTCCACATCACTGCCGAAGTAACGGGTCGACCAAAGCATCTGTGGAGTATTTACGAAAAGATGGTGGTGAAGGGTCGGGATTTCGACGACATCTTCGATCTCGTCGCCATTCGAGTGATCGTCGGCACCGTCAAGGATTGTTACGCCGCTCTCGGTTCGATTCACGCCACGTGGAAACCGGTGCAGGGTCGTTTCAAGGATTATGTAGCCATGCCCAAGTTCAATTTGTATCAGTCGTTGCATACGACCGTTGTTGGTCCTGGCGGAAAGCCTCTCGAAGTGCAGATCCGCACGTTGGAAATGCATAGGCGCGCGGAGTTCGGTGTCGCTGCGCATTGGAACTACAAGGACAACAACGAAAGTACAGCCGACCTTGCGTGGCTCAACCGCATTGTTGATTGGCAAAGTGAGACCTCTGATCCTTCGGAGTTCATGGCGAATCTGAAGATCGATCTCGATCAAGACGAGGTATTTGTCTTCACGCCAAAGGGCAAAGTCATCACACTGCCCAAAGGTGCCACCACCGTGGATTTCGCTTATGCCATTCACACGGAAATCGGCCACTCCTGTATCGGTTCGCGGGTCAATGGGCGTTTGGTGTCGCTCGACACCGAATTACATTCCGGCGATTCCATCGAAATCTTCACGTCAAAGGTTGAAAGCGGCGGACCTTCGCAAGACTGGCTGCGCTTTGTTGTCTCGCACAAGGCCGAGAACAAGATCCGCGCGTGGCATTCGCGTGAGCGTCGCGAAGACGAAATCGATAATGGCAACGAGGAACTCACCAAAGCCTTGCGTCGTGAAGGTCTGCCAGTTCAGAAGATCCGCCAGTCGCGGATTCTCGATGAAATCGCTACCGAACTTAACTACACCGATCTCGAATCGCTTCATGCGGCAATCGGCGGAAATCATCAATCAGCGCAATCGGTTGCCGAGAGGATTCGACGCAAGCTCGAATCAGTCGATCCTGACCGTGAAGAGCAACTGCCGACAACAGTTCGCGCTCCGCGCCGGTCGGGTCGCGTAGGCGCAAGTCCCTCGGGTGTGCACGTCGAAGGCCTCGACGATGTCATGGTTCGGCTGTCTCGTTGTTGCACGCCGGTTCCTGGCGACGAAATCATGGGCTTTGTCACACGTGGTCGCGGCGTGTCGGTGCACCGTTCCGATTGCGCGAATGCGCTTTCGCTTTCCGATGGTCAATCCGATCGTCTGATTGATGTCGAGTGGGATACCGACATCTCGGCTACCTTCATCGCTTCGATCGAAGTAAAGGGTCTCGACCGATCTCGTCTTTTGCGTGACGTGTCGGCAGCATTGGCTGATCATCACGTCAACATCGTTTCGTGCAACACCATCACGGGTTCCGACCGAATTTCCTCTATGCGTTTCGACTTCGAACTTGGCGATGTCTCGCAACTGAGTCCATTGATGTGGTCGATTAAGAAGATCGATGGCATCTACGACGCGTATCGAGTGCTTCCCGGCAAGGGTGACTCCGATAGCGAAGATGGGCGCGATCCTCAGTCTTGATCACCAGCCTTCTGGCAGTTGTTCGGTGGTGGGGCGTTGATTGAAGGAAGTGGTTCGGTCCTTGGGGCAGGGCCCCGGTAGGATCAATGGTCGTGTCAGAGCCGACGTCACCGCGCATTGAGCCGTTCAAGGCCCCAACTGGGACCCGTGACGTCCTGCCGCCCGAATCCGAGCGCTGGCAAGCCCTGATTGCAGCATTCTCTGCCCACGTTGCTCGGGCCGGATATGGCCTCGTGCAGAGCCCGATGTTCGAAGAAATCGGCGTCTTCTCCCGGGTCGGCGAGGGCACCGATCTGGTCCGCAAAGAGATGTACGACTTTCTGGACAAGGGCGAACGCCACATTGCGCTGCGCCCCGAGGGAACCGCATCAATCGCTCGAGCCTGGATCCAACATGCCCAAGGCGAATCAAAGCCTTGGAAGGTTTGGTACGCGGCGCCTTCATTTCGCTACGAGCGTCCGCAGGCCGGGCGTTTCCGTCAACATCACCAGCTTGGCGCTGAAGCAATCGGCTCTGATGATCCCGATCTCGATGTTGAAGTCATTGCCATGCTTCACGACTTCTATGCGTCGCTTGGGCTCAAGCAGGTCACGCTGCTCATTAATTCAATGGGAACCGCCGATGATCGTCGTCGCTACATCGAAGATGTGCGGGCATGGCTGACTAACCGCCTCGACACGCTCGACCCCAAAGACGCCGAGAAAGTCGTCGACCACCCAATGCGGGTTCTCGATTCGAAGCGACCTGTCACTATTGAAGCGATTTCTGACGCACCGCGCATTACTGATCAACTCTCGCCCGAAGCCACTGAGCGATTCGAACGAGTGAAGTCAGGTCTCACGGCTCTCGGCATCGAATTCACCGTTGAACCTCGTTTGGTACGCGGTCTCGATTACTACACGCACACCACGTTTGAGTTTGTCGGCGAAGCGCTCGACGCTGCCCAGTCCACTATTGGTGGCGGCGGGCGTTACGACGGACTCATCGAGGCATTGGGCGGACCATCCACGCCTGGCATTGGTTTCGGATCTGGCATCGAACGAGTACTGCTTACTTGTGATGCCGAGGGAGTCTTCCCGATTCCAACCAGCGCCACCGAGGTATTTGTTGTCGACACAACGGGCGGTACCGCTGCCCGCGACCTCACGATCGAACTTCGTCGCGCGGGCATTCGAGCCGAGCGAGCATTCGATGGTCGGTCCATGAAATCTCAAATGAGATCGGCCGATAAGTCCGGCGCCGCATTCGTCTGCATCATCGGTGACGACGAAGCAGCGGCCGGCACCGTAACGATCCGTGATCTGCGCGGCGACACCGGACAGGAAGCTGTCGCTCGCTCGACCGCTGCCACTGTTCTCGCTGCTCGACTCTCCTGAACCCGAAGGACCTTCTGTGACTGATCCCGTTTCCATGCGCAGCGACCATTGCGGAACGCTGCGAGCCTCCGACATTGGTCGCGAGGTCGCAGTGTGTGGGTGGGTAGCCCGCCGCCGTGAGCACGGCGAACATCTGGCCTTTATCGACCTTCGTGATCACACGGGTCTTGTGCAATGCGTGGTCGATGGTGCCGCCGATCTTCGTTCGGAATACGTAGTTCGCATTACGGGTACCGTTCGCCAGCGACCCGACGGCACGACCAACGCGAACATGCCCACTGGCGAGATCGAAATTGGCGATTGCAGCGTCGAGATTCTGAATGTCTCTGAGCCGCCGCCGTTCCAACTCAACGATCGTGTTGAGGTCGACGAAATGGTTCGCCTTGCGCACCGTTATGTCGATCTGCGCACCGAGCGCATGCAGCGCAATCTTCGAATCCGCGCCAAGGTAAACGCCTCTCTTCGACGGGCAATGGACAATCAGGGTTTCGTCGAAATCGAAACTCCGATGCTGATTGCGTCCACTCCAGAAGGCGCGCGTGACTTTGTCGTGCCCAGCCGTCTGTCTCCCGGATCGTTTTACGCGCTTCCTCAGAGTCCGCAGTTGTTCAAGCAGTTGTGCATGGTTGGCGGCATCGATCGTTACTACCAAATCGCTCGTTGTCTTCGTGACGAGGACCTTCGTGCCGATCGCCAGTTCGAATTCATGCAGCTCGATGCCGAAGCCAGTTTCGTTTCGCAAGAAGAAGTTCTCGCGTTCATCTCCGTTGCCGTGTCGGCTGCGGTCGAAGAGGTCACCGGTCAAAAGATGGGTGATGTTCCTCGCATGACCTGGCACGAGGCTCAAGAACGATTTGGTTCCGACAAGCCCGATATTCGCTTCGGCATGGAACTCATCGAACTCACGCCGAACTTCGCGGCAACGGAGTTCAACGCCTTCAAGGCCGACTGCGTCAAAGGCATTGTCGTCGATGGGGGAGCAGAGTTCACTCGCTCCAAGCTCGACGAACTCACCGAGAAGGCCAAGCGCTGGGGAGCCAAGGGTCTTGTATGGATGCGTGTCAAAGATGGGGGCGAACTCGATTCACCCGTCGCCAAGTTCCTTTCTGCCGAGGAACTCGCCGGGCTGGTTGCAACCTCTGGAGCAAAGACCGGTGATCTGCTTCTGCTTGTTGCCGACGATCGTCCGAAGGTCTGCCATGTTCTTGGTCTTCTGCGCCTTGAACTCGGTCGCCCGCCGGTTACCGAAGGTGGTCTGCAATTCCTTTGGGTTGTCGACTTCCCGTTGTTCGAATCACTCGACGATGCCGGCAATCCCGTGCCTGCGCATCACCCATTCACCATGCCGCATGCCGAAGACGTCGCGTTGCTCGACACTGGCGACCCGCAAGATCTGTTGAAGGTTCGCTCGCAGGCCTATGACCTTGTGCTCAATGGATGGGAACTTGGTTCGGGCAGTGTGCGAATTCATCGCGGCGATATCCAGAGCCGCATGTTCGAGCTCCTCGGTATTGGTGCTGAGGAGCAGCAGAGCAAGTTCGGCTTCTTGCTCGACGCCTTCCGATTCGGCGCACCGCCTCATGCTGGCTTCGCCTTCGGCATCGATCGCCTTGTTGCACTTCTTGCTGGCGAAGAAAACATCCGTGAGGTCATCGCATTCCCGAAGACACAGTCAGGAACCGATCCACTTACGCATGCGCCTACGCCCATCGACACCGCTCAACTCGACGAACTCGGATTGCGTCTTCTTCCTACGAAGAAGAACGACTGACCCTCCGGAGTTCCGACACAGGCGACCGGTAGCCTCGGCCCATGACCGAGGACCTGTTCGCTGCAGCCGCTGAAGATCGGCTCGCACGTCAGGCCCCGCTTGCGGCTCGGCTCCGTCCCAAAAATCTCGACGAGGTTGTTGGTCAAGAACATTTGCTCGGCCCCGGGAAACCGCTGCGGGCGCTCATCGAAGCCGACCGGTTGTCGTCGGTCATCCTTTGGGGTCCGCCAGGCACGGGCAAGACGACGATCTCGCAGCTCATCGCCCGCACGACAGCGAAAGCGTTTGAGCAACTTTCAGCAGTGAGCGCATCGGTGAAAGACGTGCGTGAAATCGCCGCTGGAGCGCAAGAGCGACTTGCCATGCGCGGCCAGGGCACCATCTTGTTTCTCGACGAAGTGCATCGCTTCAATAAGTCGCAGCAAGACGCGTTACTGCCATCGGTCGAAAGCGGTCTGCTCGTTCTTATCGGCGCAACCACCGAGAACCCGTTCTTCGAAGTGAACCCGCCGTTGCTGAGTCGTTCGACGTTGTTTCGTCTCGACCTCCTTTCGGCTGAAGCGTGTGGGCAACTCGTCGATCGAGGGTTGGCGGCAGAGGGCGCCACTATCGACGACGATGCCCGTCAGTTACTGGTCGACCGTTCCAATGGCGATGGCCGACATGTACTCACCAGTCTCGAAGTTGCGGTTGCGCTTGCCCACGAGCACCCCGATGCTGCCCGCGACAGTTCCGGTGCAATCGTCGACGAGTTGCTCCGGGTCACCGCGGCCGACGTGGAAGCGGCGCTCGGCACGAAAGCGCTGCGGTACGGGCGAGACGATCACTACGACGTCATCTCAGCGTTCATCAAGTCCATCCGGGGCTCCGACCCCGACGCTGGGCTTTATTGGCTGGCCCGAATGCTCGAAGCGGGGGAAGACGCTCGCTTCATCGCTCGTCGTCTGGTGATCCTGGCCAGCGAAGACATCGGAATGGCCGATTCCAACTCGCTCGTGGTGGCCGATGCAGCTGCTCGGGCTGTTGAGTTCGTCGGTCTGCCCGAGGCTCAGCTCAATCTTGCCCATGCCGTGGTGCATCTGGCCACGGCCCCCAAGTCGAATCGAGTCACGGTGGCTCTTGGTCGGGCCCAGTCCGATGTGCGTGACCAGGCCGGGGGAGAGGTGCCGATCCATCTGCGTGATGGGCACTACAAGGGGGCCAAAAGCCTCGGTCACGGACAGGGCTACGAGTACCCTCATGAGCAGCCCGATGGCTGGGTCGACCAGCAGTACCGGCCGGCTGAACTCGAGGGTCGGGTCTATTACGAGCCATCCCCCCATGGTGCCGAAGCCGAGGTCCGAGATCGCATGGACGAACACAACCAGCACCATCGAGAGCCTTAGTCATGAGCACCGTTTCTGTCGTGCTGATTGTGGTTGCAATCGTCGGTCTTGTGGTCGTCGCCATGGCGGTGCAGTCGCTCATCACCACCCTTCGTTCGCTTCGGGTAACCGTGGAAGATCTGCGCGCTGAAACGTTGTCGGCAGTCGCAGAACTTCGCGCCACAGTCGCTCTTGCCAATGGCGAGATCGAACGCGTCGACTCATTGCTTGACACCGCCGAAACTGTGGGAGCTCGAGTTGAAGCAACGTCACGTCTTGCGTGGTTAGTGATGCGCAACCCGCTCGTGAAGTTGGCGTCGGTTTCCGTGGCTACTGATCGCAACGCTCGCCGTCTTGCACGTAACAATGCGCAACTCAATGCCGTCGAGCCGTTGGCGCTCAACGACGGAACACGGGGCACATCGCGCCGCTCGCGCAACGCGCGCAACGTCACATCACGACGCGACCGACGGGCCAGCTGATGTTCAAACGCGTCACTTGGTTCACTGTCGGAACGGCAGTTGGTGTCACCGGAACGGTGGTCGGATACCTGCGGGCTCGTGACCTGGCTCGGCGTCATTTGCCCGAGAACGTGACCGATGCTGCGGTTCGCGCTGCGGAATTGGCCGATTCTGGGGTCCGTGTGGCGGTTGATCGCGGAATTTCTTTTGTGGGCGAGATGCGCACCAACGCCGAAGCCACAAAGCAGACCCGCAAGCAGGCAGAAGCGCTGCTTCGTAAACAGCTCGAACGCGCTGGCCTCTGAGCAGGTCGTTCGCGTCAACCCTCAGGAACTCATTGAGGGTTGACGATTGAAGGTTGAGGGTTTTCGAGAAACTGCGTTCCTCATGGAGCGTCTTTCTGAAACGACTTGAAGTCGCTAAGAACACAAAACACGCGTACCCGAATAACAAATATGCGGACGATTCCTTAGATTTACCGGGTGCTCCAGATACCTAAACCCACACGTCGTGGGCTTGTGGTTGTGCTGGCGTTCGCGTTGCTGGCCGGGGTGGTCCCTGCAACGTTGCGCCCGTTAACAGCTTCAGCCTCCACGGCGAGTCAATCGGACTCGACGGAAACGCCGAGTTCCCAAACCGCGGACGCGTCAACCACCCCTGACGCGAATGCAACGGCGAATACGTCGATCACACCAACGGTGAGCTACGGCACATCGTCGGCTGGTGGTTCGTTCGCGCCGTCAGTTACCTATGGAACGTCAGCGGCGACAACCTCGCCGTCTGCACCGTTGTCTCTTGCCGCCACCCCCGGCTCGACAACGATCACGCTCACGTGGAGCACACCACAGAGCGACGGCGGCAGTGCCGTCACGCAGTACAACGTTGAGAAGAGCACCGACGGCGCGGCGTGGAGCACCGCAGCAACCGTCCTCGCAACTTCAGCGTTGACCACCACCCTCGCCGGACTCACAAACGGCACCGCGTATTACGTGCGCGTGTCCGCTACGAACGTGGTCGGCACCGGCCCCGCTTCGTCGACCACGGTCACCCCGAGCACCAACGCGAGTTCACCGCTCACCCCAGGCCAGGGGACTGTCCCGATTCCGGCTGGCGGTTACCCGGCCGCGGTCGCAGCGGACTCTCCCGTGGGCTACTGGAAGCTTGATGAAGCTGCCGGCGCGGCCTCCGCTGTGGACTCCTCGGGCAATGGTCTCAACGGCTCACCCACGGCGGTGACCTTCGGGGCTGCCAACTCATCCCCCTTGGGCGGATCGGCCGCCACCTTCAACGGCACGAGCAGTCAGATCCTCCTGCCTCGCTCGCCGATGTTCGTTTCGGGCCCGAGCACGTTCGAGGCGTGGGTAAACCCGTCGTCGACTGCTGCCATCAACATGATTTACTCGAGGGGTCAGAGACGCCTTTGCCCTCTACACCCAAGTTGGGGGTGGTCTCCGTGCCTACCTCCCGGGTGGGGTCCTGGTGGACAGTGCCAGTGGAATCATCCCCACCGGCCGTTGGACTCACGTCGCAATGTCCTATGACGGTTCGCAGGTTGTGTTGTTCGTTAATGGTGCTCCGGTTGCGAGCTCGCCAGTTTCGCTTGCAATCAACCCGGCGTCGTTCGACTTACCCGAGATGATCGGTGCGCAGGCCAATAATGCAACAGGCACCGCTGGCAACGCCTACTTCGTAGGAAAGATCGCACAGGTTGCGGTGTACGCAAGTTCGCTGAGTTCTGCGCGTATTCAGACTCACTGGCAGGCGGCCGGCAACGCTCCCGGCGCTGCAGTGGTTCCTTCCGCAACTGCGGGCGATCAGCAGGTTCGGCTTGATTGGGCAGCCCCTGCATCGAACGGCGGCTCTGCGGTTATCGGCTACAAGGTCGAAGCCTCAATCAATGGTTCAGCCGCGTCGCCCACGTGGTCGACGGTGGTTGCGAACACGTGGTCGGCATCGACCGCGTTCCTCGTCACTGGACTTACAACGGCCACACAACTGACGAACGGAACCGCGTACTGGTTCCGAGTGACGGCGATTACCTCTGCAGGTGCGGGAACAACGAGTGCTGCAGTTGCGGCAACTCCGTATGGGTTGGCTGGTCCTCCCGTCGCTCTTGCTGTGAGTAATCCGGCTTCGGGTCAGGTGCAGTTGTCGTGGACGGCACCGGCATTAAACGGTGGTCTCACCGTCGCTGGTTATCGCGTTGAGCAATCAGTGAACGGTGGCGGAACATGGACGGTGCTCACGCCGAACACGGGCAGCATCGGAACGTCATTCACGGTGACTGGTCTCACTGATGGTCAGACAATGGTCTTCCGCATTGCCGCAGTGACTTCAATGGGTGTTGGTTCGTGGGCGACTGCTTCAACGAATGCATCGACGGTTGCAACTGCACCGCGAGATTTCGCTGTAACGACTTCAGATCAAACGTTCAGTTTCACGTGGGCTGCGCCGACCAACACCGGCGGCTTTCCAATCACTGGATACAAACTTGAGAGTTGTCAGAGCAGTTTGGTGTGCACGCCGACGACGGTGGTGAACGCGTCGATCCCGGGAAGTGCCACGGCATTTTCGGCGCAGCTTCCGTCGTATGCCTATGCCTACACATTCCGACTGACTGCGATCACCGCGGCTGGTCTCGGAGCATCGGCGACGGTCACTGTTGGCAGTTCGTTCGTTGTGTCGATGCCCGATGGCCTGAGCGCTACCGCTTCTGATCAACAGGTCGTCCTTGCGTGGAGCGCGCCAAATCAACTCGGCAGCATGCGCGTGCAGGGTTACCAGATTGAACAATCGAATGATCATGGCGCGAACTGGACGATGCTTTCGCCCGGATTCCTTAGTGGTCTGACGTACACCGTTCGCGGGTTGACCAATGGATCGCAATACCTCTTCCGTATACGCGCATTGACGTCATCCGGTTTGGGTTCACCTGCAGTTGTCGAGTCGATGCCATCTGGTTTGGCGGGAACGCCGCGCGACTTCGCCGGTACGTCGCCAGCGTCGGGAACAGCACGCCTGACGTGGAGTGCACCAACTGATCTCGGTGGACTCACGCTTCTCGGGTACAAACTTGAATACAACGTCACGAGTTTCGTTTCGGGGTGGTCTAACGCGACAACGCTTGGAGCAAACGTCACCAGTTTCGACTGGACCAACCTACTTAACGGCACAACGGTCTACTTCCGCCTCAGCGCGATCACCGACGCAGGTGTAGCAAGTTCAAACGGAGCCATGACCGCCACGTTTGTGTCATGGACAGCAACTGCACCAACAACGTTCACCAGCGCTGCGGCCGATCGTCAGGTAACGCTCAACTGGGCGGCACCGAATTACAACGGTGGCTACACGGTGTACGGCTATCGGGTTGAACAGAGTGCCGACGGCGTGAACTGGACTGTTCTTGAGTCCACTGAGTATTCGGGAAGTTTCATTGCTCGCGGCCTTACGAATGGCGTGACGTATCGATTCCGTGTTGCTGCTGTTACTGCACGCGGAGTTGGCGAGTACTCGTACGTCGCTGGCCAGCCGAATGCATTGCCGTTGGCTCCGCAGAATCTTTCGACAACTGCAGGCGATGGTCGAATTATTCTGAATTGGACGGCTCCTCCAAGCACCGGCGGTCTGCCGATTCTTGGCTACCAGGTGCAGAGTTATAACGGGACAGGTTGGTATGTGATTCTCGGTAATTCAGGATCGACTGCAACCACTGTGACCGTTCCCGGCTTGACCAATGGCACCACGCTTTGGTTCCGCGTCGCAGCAATCACGAGTGCCGGAGTTGGTGAATGGACTGCGCAGACGCTGGGCACGCCCTATGTGGCTCCGGCGGCCGCCTACAACCTCGTTTCGACTCCTAGCGACTCGACCATTGCTCTGAGTTGGGTTGCCCCACAAGTAAACGGCAATACCGCTCTGGGTGGTCCGTGGTCGATCATCGGCTACCGCATTGAACAGTCTGCAGACAATGGTGTGACGTGGACGGCTCTTGCTGATCCGCTCACTCCTGCAAGCACGGTGGCGTACACCGCCTATGGGCTTACTAACGGGGTGAACTACCAGTTCCGCGTTACCGCGCTTACACAAGCGGGTGCGGGGGCGCCAGCATTTATCTCGGGTACCCCGATCACGACGCCGAGTGCTGTGCAAGGTCTGGCAAGTTCTCCATCAGACGGATCCGTCACGCTTACCTGGCGTGCCCCATTGTCAAACGGCGGATCGGCGATCACTGGCTATCAACTTGAGTACTGCACGCCTTGGTGCGCGACCCCGGTAATATTGGCCGATAGCAGTATCGATCCATTGGCGACGTCGTTCACGATTAATGGGTTGACGAACGGTTCGAGTTACAACTTCCGTTTACGAGCCCGCACTGCAGCTGGTCTCGATCCAAACGGTGCGACAGTGGCCGCTGTACCCGTTCGAGTCCCTGGCATCGTTGATGCGCTCACTGCTTCAACACTTGTCGTTGGCACTGGGGCGTCACAAGCAACCTACGTAACGTTGAGTTGGGCGGCACCGCAGGTGCTTGGTAGCGATATCGCTCGCACCTATTCGGTGGAACTTTCGCTTAATGGTGGTTCGACCTGGTCGATGCTTTCCTCAACGCAAACTGCGGTGGCATTCAATTGGGCACCAAACGGTGTTACTGCAGGGACTCTGGCATCGTTCCGAGTCCGAGCGACGAACATTGCCGGGGTGGGCCCCGGTTCAATCGTGACCACGACGGTCCCTGTGCAGACGAGTGGTGCGCCACCCGGAACTGCTGGAGCGCCTCTAGCGCTCCAAGCAGCAGGCGGTGACTCTCAGGTCACGGTCTCTTGGGCCCCTCCGGCAACGACGGGGGGGCTCCCCGTCACCGCCTATCGAATTGAGTCGTCTCCGAACAACTCGACATGGTCGGTTCTGTCGACTGCGGCAACTTCGCCGTATGTTGCCACTGGTCTTACGAATGGCACGGCGATGTACTTCCGAGTTTCCGCCGTTTCAGCCGCCGGCGCCGGCGCAACCGCAGTTGTAAGTGCTTTACCAGGCAATGTTCCGAGCGCTCCTCTCGGTCTCACGGGAACCTTTGCCGGAGCAACACTCACACTCTCATGGACACTTCCCGCCGATGTCGGCGGTACGGCCAACGTTTCGATCATCGAGCGGTCAACCGACGGTGGCGTGAACTGGACGTACATCGGCAACTGGGGCGCAGCGACGACTGCGACGGTTGATGGTGTGCCTGTCGGTGTCGCCACGTTGTTCCGTGTATCAGCTCGTAATTCTTTTGGTACTGGGTCAGGAACAGTGGTTTCTGTCACCGGTCCGCCGCTCACTGCTGTGAGCGCGGTCCAGAACCTCTCTTCAACGAGCACACCTACTGGCGCAACTGTTACGTGGACAGCACCGGCGGTCGTTGGTGCGTCGACTGTGGCGGGTTACAAGGTGGAACGTTCGTCGAACGGCACCACATGGACGGTCATCTCGGCGTCACAAACTACGTTGACCGCTGATATCACTGGTTTCACCACCGGTTGGTCAGAGTTCGTTCGCGTTACCCCTGTCGTCTTGAGCGGAACAGTTGTGGCCTCCACGATCAAGGTGATTGCCGGAACGCCGTTCGCCGCGCCAACGGCCTTGTCGGCAGTGGCCGGCGATGGAACAGCGACTGTCTCGTGGACTGCACCGACAATGACTTCGGGTATAGCGATCCTCGGCTATCAAATTGAACAGTGCACCGGAGCTTGCGGTGGATCAAATGCATCGTTTGTAGTCCTCACTGCGAACTCAGGAGTCACAACTACTTCGTATGTTGCAACTGGCTTGGTGAACGGTACGAGCTACACCTGGCGGATTTCGGCAGTCACGAACTACAACGGACTGAGCCTCGGTGCAACGGTCGCAGCAATGTCGGTCGGGCTACCGGCTGCTCCTGCAGCCGTCAATGCTGTTGCAACTGACGGATCGGCGACATTGACGTGGAACGCTCCGGCGGCCCTCGCCGGCGGCACGCTCCTCGGATACAAGATTGAGACGTCCATTAATAACGGTTCGACGTGGACAGTAGTGACGCAATTGGCCGACCCCGCTGCGAACACCTACGCCGTCACAGGTCTCACGAATGGTACGAGTTACTGGTTCAAAGTCTCGACGGTTACGTCGGTCGGCACGAGCATTCTTGGGGCGATCGGCGCGGCGATTCCGTTTGCTCGACTTGCCGCCCCTCAGGTTTCGGCGACTCCCGGCAATGGTTCGGTGACGCTTGTGGCAGCGGCGAATCAAACCGTTCAGAATCCGAACACCGGAACATTCGTTGGCTATCGGATTGAACAGAGCCTTGATGGCGTTAACTGGCAGGTCATCACTCCGTTGGCGATTACGGCGACACCTTCCACATTGGGCGTAACGCTTCGTGGACTGGTGAACGGTGCGCAATACCGATTCCGCATTACTCCTCTAACGACAGCGGGAGATGGAGCGCCGACGGTCGTCGTTGCTTCACCGTTTGCGGCAGCGAGCGCTGTGGGTCAACTTGCATCGAGCACGGGTGACGCGAGCGTCACTCTTACGTGGACTGCTCCAACCTCTCTTGGTGGAGCAACGATTCTCGGATATGCCATTGATCGTCGCGTCGGAAATAGCGGTGCATGGGATGTTCTGACGCCCAATGCCGGGACCACTGAAACCCGATATGTCATGAACGGGCTTATGAACGGAACGACCTACAGTTTCCGAGTCCGAGCGGTGACTGACTCGGGTCCGGGCGCTGATGCGATCGTTCTCGCGCTTCCGTCGACGATTGCCAGCACACCCATAAGCGTTTCGGTCTACTCGAATGCCTCCCGTTGGGCGTATCTGAACTGGACTGCGCCGGTTTCGAACGGCGGTTATGCATCAACCTTTTATCGAGTTGAACAATCAAGTGATAACGGCGTCACGTGGGTATGCATCGCCAGCGAATTAAATACGACTGCTCTGCAGGTCCAAGGGCTTGTAAATGGGCAGACCTATCTTTACCGCGTCGCGCTCATCACGCGAATGGGGCTTGGTGCATGGAGCGGCACAGTTTCGGTGACTCCGAACTCGGCAACGGGAGGCTCGGTTTCACTGCTTCGGACCACTCCTGGTGACGGTCAGATGCGCCTTGATTGGACCGCTCCTGTCGATACAGGTGGCTCGCCGGTCATCGGTTACAAGATCCAACTCGGCGGAGTGATCCTTACCGACAACACGGGATCGGCTACTACGAATTACACGGTGACCGGACTTACGAATGGCTCGTTGTACACCTTCTACGTAACTCCAGTCACTGTCGCTGGTATGGGTACGACACAGAGTGTTCAATCCCGTCCGCAATCAGTCCCCTCGGCGCCTTTGAACCTACGCACGGTTTCGACTGACGGTGAAATTGATCTTTTGTGGGCTGCTCCGACCAATATCGGTTGGGTCAATATCGCCGGCTACTCAGTCGAGCGATCCAGCGACGGGGGAGCCACATGGCTTCGCCTCGGCGAGACAAACGATCTTGCGTGGAACGCGGTGGGGCTTTCGAATGGCTTGACCTACCAGTTCCGTGTTTCGGCCTATTCATTCGTCGGCGTAGGTGCGTCAGCTGTCGTAAGCAGTGTTCCCTTTGGGCAGGTGACAGGTCCGGTTGGGCTTACCGCGGCTCGAGGGAACGGCCAGGTCACGTTGAACTGGTCGGCACCGATTTCAACTGGTGGCTTGCCGATCCTTGGGTACCTTGTTTCGGGTTACTGCATTGTTGGCTCTGGCCTGTCGTGCGGAACCTACAGCACCAACTCTGCTGCACCGACGGCGATCACGTCGCTCACTGCGCCTAGCGCCATGACGTACGTCGTCAACGGACTCGTGAACGGCAATACCTACGTCTTTAGTGTCACTGCGACCCGTGCGCCGCTTACGCCGAATGTCGGAGCCTTCGTCAATGGCACGAATGGTGGCTCGGTGTCATCGACGGTCGCAGTCACGCCGTGGACAATCGCGACGCCTCCGACACTGCTTACCGCGGTGGTTAGCGATCCTGCTATTTTCGCACCATACCCAGCGCTGAATCCAGCTCCAGGCACATCGGCAAAGGTCGTGCTGTCGTGGGGCGCTCCCGTCGACAACGGTCTTGCGACTGCAGTCAGTAGCCAAAGTGCTGGTGTTGTTGGCTACCGCGTTGAGAAGTCAACCGATGGCGCCAACTGGTCAGTCATAACTCCAAACACGGGTATCACTTCGGTAGCGGCAACTATCAATGGTCTGGTTCCGGGACAGCGAGTTTGGTTCCGAGTTTCTGCACTCACTGTTGCTGGATATGGCGATGGTGCTGTTGTTTCGGTGATGCCGATCGTCGGTGCTTCGGCGCCGACCAATCTGACTGCTGGGAGAAATGTCACTGTGGGAGAGGTCTCTCTTTCATGGACTGCCCCAGCCAGCAACGGCGGCAGCGATGTAATTGGGTACAAGATCGAATCATCGATCAGTGGTGGTGTATTCGCCACGGTTGTCGATAACACAGGTTTGGTGACGACGTTCACGATGCGAGGAGTCGTTGCAGCGTCGTATTACACCTATCGAGTCTCGGCGATCACTGCCGCTGCGGTCGTAGGCGCCGGAGCACTGGCAACAGTTGGTGGAACCGTGCAGGTGGGCGGCTCACCGCTGCTGCGTGCGACTCCGGGCGATGGAACCGTCGCTCTTTCTTGGACCGCTCCGACTGGTGTCACGCCAACGGGATACAGGGTCGATTACCAAGCAGTTGGAGCGACAGGGTGGACGCTGCTTACCGCTTCAACAGGATCAACGCTCACTGCATATTCGGTAAATGGATTGGCGAATGGAACGACGTACATCTTCCGGGTTTCGGCAGTGACGGCTGGTGGGGTCGGCACGGCCTCAAGCGTCTCGGCTCGACCGCTGGCAACCGCCAGTGTTGTAGGCGGACTTTCGGTTGTTTCGGGGGATGGATCAGCCACGCTGAATTGGACTGTGCCATCGATGTTGGCTGGATTGGCCGTTCTTGGCTATCGCGTCGAAGTGTGTACAACGAGCGCGGTTGTATGTGTTGCATCCGACACGGTGAACTTCACTGTGCTCACCGCATCTACTGGTAGCAACGCGACGAGCTACATGGTGAATGGTCTGACGAATGGCACGAGTTACTGGTTCCGTATCTCGGCAATAACTGCCGCAGGAGTAGGCGTTGGCGCCGTCGTGAGTTCGCTGCCCGGCACCATTGCTGGCGCACCACAATCGCTAATTTCCGCAGCTGGCGATGGTCAGGTAACCCTCACGTGGAATGCAGCAACGACTGTGACTGGTGGCGGAACGATCAGTGGATTCCGTGTCGAGCGCTCTACTGATGGAGCGAGTTGGACGGTTGTTTCGGGTAATGCCGGTAGGAGCGGCACGATCACCGTCGATGGTCTGACGAATGGTACGAGTTACTGGTTCCGTGTTCGAGCATTAACGGCGAACGGCGAGGGCGGGATTGCACTTGTTTCGGCAACGCCGATGGCGTCCGCTTCGAATGTTCTTGGCCTTGGCGCAACGCCGGGCGATGGCATCGTCGTGCTGAATTGGTCTGTGCCTTCTGATCTGGGTGGTCGACCGATCATTGGCTATCGAATTGAGCGATGCACCACCGGTGTCGCGAATTGTCCTATCGGAGCGGCTTACTACGCGCCGAATTACTACACATTCATAACGGCGAACACTGGTTCTACGGTAACGACGTACACCGCATACGGTCTTACGAACGGAACAGAGACGTGGTTCCGAGTTACGCCGCTGACTCAGGCCGGTGGTGTCGCCGTTGCCGGCGGCGCACCAGCAGTGATTTCAGCGGTTCCGTCAGCAACCCCTTCAGGTCCGATTGAACTCAAGATCACCAATACTGGTACTCCGAACTGGACCGCGACTGCGGCGTGGACGGCACCTACCAATACGGGCGGCAAGCCGATTACCGGATACACGATCGAAACATCGACGGACAACAAAGTCACGTGGACTAAAGTCACCACAACGACGGCTCTGACCGCGTCGCTTCCTGCCTACCCGACTGGTCTCGTTGTATGGGTTCGCATTACTCCGTTGAACATCACCGGAGCGGGAACGTCATCGATCATTTCGTATCTGTCAGTTGGTGACCCTGGACCTGTCCGCAACCTTGTGGCGACACCCGTTGGTTCGTCGATTCTCGTTACATGGGATGTGCCGGCCGATACCGGCGGTTCGCCGATTAAGGGTTACATCGTTGAGTACAACGCGAACTTCACGGCTGGCTGGACGGTGTGGACGGGAGCGAGTTCAACGAACTCGTACACGGCGACATCGATCATGTTGAGTGGTCTGACACTGGGTACTTCGTACGGCATTCGTGTGACTCCGATGGGCGGAAAAGCATCGGTTGTTTCGGCCACAGCGTTCTCCTTGTCTTCGTCGCCGCAGGGTCTCACGGCAACGCCGAGCGACACCCAAGTCGCATTGTCGTGGACAGCGCCGGTCAATACGGGTGGAACGGCAATCACCGGTTACCGAATTGAGATGTCGACCGATAACGGTGCATCGTGGACGAGTGTTGTTGCCAACTCAAACTCCTTGGCGACGACCCAGGCCGTTGGTGGCCTGACAAACGGAACGGTGTATCTGTTCCGTATCGCTGGCATTACCGGCCAAGGCGTCGGCGCATACTCACTCACGATTTCGCAACCTACCGGCGCAGCTTCGGCACCGAGGTTGTTGTCGGCAACTCCGGGTGATGCTCGGGTCACACTGAACTGGTCCGCGCCGGCAACGACTGGCGGGCTCCCGATCTTGGGTTACGAGATCGAGGTTTGCTCCGCTGGGGTTGCCTATTGCCCGACTGTCGCAACGTACGGCAACGCGTACTTCACCGCCCTTGTGCGCAACACCGGCACGCCAAATGTGACGTCGCAGGTCATCACCGGCTTGGCGAATGGCACGTCGTATTGGTTCCGTGTTTCGGCGGTCACCTCTGGTTGTGACGAAACGGGCACAATCGTGACGACGTACACGTCCGGCGCTTGCAACTACACAGGCGGAATCGCGATGGCCATGCCGTATGGCCTGCCAGCCGCGCCTTTGGCGCTGACTGCCCTCGAGGCGGTATCGGCATCTGGCGTGCCGACCGCGAGTTCGGTCGTTGACCTGTCATGGGTTGCTCCGACCGACAGTGGTGGTTCGGCGATCACTGGCTACCGCGTCGAGCAATCGAGTGACGGGGGAGCGACATGGCTGGTCTTGAGTGCCAACTACGGAGTCGCAACAACGATGTCGCAGATTTCGCTCACCGCTGGTTTGGCCTATCGCTTCCGAGTGACAACTCTTACAGCGGTCGGGGCTGGAGGTTCATCGGTTGTTGGCATTGTTGCTCCGCCTTTGGCGACATGTTCAGTCACCGCTTCAAGCCCTGTTGTCTACGTTCCGTGTTCGGTGGCAAACCTCACTGCGGCTGCAGGCAGCGCGACGGTGACACTCTCTTGGGCTGCTGCAGTTAGCACCACCACAACGTTGATTGAGCTTTCAACAAATGCGGGATCGACGTGGACGACTGCGAATGGAACATGGAGCGGTCAGGCATCCGCTGCCGCAATGACAGCGGTCGCAGCTGGAGTCACTTCGGTAGTTGTGACTGGCCTGACGAACGGAACGCGAACTGGATTCCGTATCACCTCTAACGGCGTCACCGGGGCGCTCAAGCCAATCATCTACGCAGTGCCATCGGGTCTTGCGGCCGCCCCGACAGCACTAAGCGCAACACGAGCCGATCGTCAGATCGCCTTGGCGTGGACCGCACCCACGAGCACCGGTGGTTTTGCGATTAGTGGCTATCAGATCGAACTTTCGGACAACTCCGGTTCGACATGGTCGACAATCTTCCCCAATACCCAGTCGACCGGACTTACGCAGACCGTCACTGGCCTTACCAATGGCGTGGCATACACATTCCGCGTCACCGGCATTACTTCGGCGGGCCTGGGGGCATCGGCAACGGTGACTGGCACGCCGTCGACAACGCCCGGAACGATTACAGGGCTTGGGTCGACGTCAGGGAGCACACAGGTCGTGTTGTCGTGGATTGCGCCTGATAGCGGCGGATCAGCAATCACGGGTTATCGCATCGTTCGTAACAACGTGCAGCTCGTCGCCACTACGGGTTCGACCGCAACGACCTACACCGATTCTGCGCTCGTAAACGGCACCGTTTACACCTACACCGTGCAAGCTGTGAATGCGATTGGCAGTGCAGTGACTGCTACAACAGTTGTAGGTGTCCCATTCGCTCCTTCGTCTGCTCCACAAGCAGTTGCCGCAACAGGTAGCGATAGAAGTATCTATGTGTCATGGACTGCACCCGCAAATCTTGGTGGCTACGCACTGTTTGGATATCGCGTCGAGCGTTCTGTCGATGGCGTGGCGTGGACCACCGCCGGTGACACCAAAGCACTCAACTACACCGTCGGTGGGCTCGCCAACGGGTCATCGTGGTTCGTGCGGGTCACAGCTATTACAGGAAGTGGACCGCTTGATCTCACCGGTGGCCTTGGGGCTGCGAGCCTTCCGGTTCTCGCCACTGCAATGGCACCTGCCTCAGCGCCGCGCTCCATGGTCGGTGACGGCACCGACGGAACGGCGACGCTGCGCTGGCTAGCGCCTGCAAGTAATGGTGGCACTCCACTTTCCGGTTACAAGGTTGAAGTTTGTACCGCCAGTTGCTCGTTGAGCGCCGGTACGTGGACCGTGCTGACGGTAAGCACGAATTCAATTGCAACGATGTATGTGGCGGGCGGTCTCACTAACGGGACGAACTACTACTTCCGAATTTCCGCACTCACACAGGCCGGTCAAGGCGCCGCCACGATGGTGTCAGTGATCCCTGGTGCGCCGGCTTCTGCTCCTGGATCGCTTCGTGCGCTGAATGGCAATGCGCAGGTTGCATTGGATTGGAATGCGCCAGCAACAACGGGCGGATTTACGATTACCTCGTACCAGATCGAACGTTCTGCCGATGGTGGCGTCACTTGGACCGTGCTCAGCACAGCGACAATCGGAACTGCATATACCGATGCAAATGTTGTAAACGGATTGGTATACGTCTACCGAGTACGTGCCATCACAGCGTTTGGTGCGGGTATTGAATCGTTGGTCGCGGGAAATCCGTTCGGACCGGCGGCTGAACCCCGAGCGCTGCAGTCGACTCCAGGTGACGCGAGCGTTGTGCTTTCGTGGATAACTCCAATCGATGACGGTGGAGTTGCGGTCAGTGGCTACGAAATTGCACTGTCGACCAACAACGCGGCGTGGACCGTATTAGTTGCAAATACGGGATCGACGGCCACGACGTATTCGGTAACTGGCTTGACCAACGGCACGCTCTATTACTTCCGGGTCAAAGCAGTGACCTCGAGTTCGGTAGTGAATGCATCCACAGTCGCGATGGCTGTTCCCGGACGCGTTTCCTACGCACCGCAAAATCCGATCGCGACGGTGACGGGAGCAGGGACTGCGTCGCTGAGTTGGACGGCACCATTGTCTTCAGGTGGGTTCACCGTAAGCGGCTATCGCCTTGAGCAATCGCTCGACAACGGAACAACATGGACTCTCGTAAGTGCCATCGCCCAAAGTCCTTATGTTGTGACGGGCCTTAGTCTCGGCGCCACGGGACAGTTCCGTGTCGCGGCAGTGACAAGTCTCGGCGTTGGTGCGTGGGCCATCTTGAGTGCGACGTTCACCACCGCTCCTACCGCACCAATCGACCTTCGTGCAACGGCAGTCGATGGATCGGTCACGTTGTCGTGGCTTGCTCCTTCAAGCGACGGTGGAAGTCCGATCACTGGGTACAAGATTGAGCGTTGTGCTGGTGGCCAGCCCACATGCACCGCAACAACCGTCAACTATGTCGTCATCACCGGCAATAACGGTGGTGCACTTTCGGCGGTAGTGAGTGGTCTCACCACAGGCTCCTCGTACACCTTCCGCGTAAGTGCTCTCAATGCGCCTTCGGGTCTTGGCGACACCGCCGTGGTGACCGCTTTGATCCCGACGGCTGTTGCAACGGCGACACCTTCAGCGCCGACAAATCTGACGCTTGCTCCTGCAAGCGGGCAGGTTGTGCTCACGTGGGGCGCACCCTCATCGATCGGTTCTTCTGCTGTCTCTGCGTACAAGGTCGAGTATTCGATCGATGGCGGCACGACGTATACCCCGATTACTCCGAATCTCGCATCAACGGCGACGACGTACACGCTTACCGGTCTCACAAACGGTGCCGTAGTCAGCGTTCGAGTGAGTGCCCTGAACACGCAAGGAACTGGTTCGGGTTCAGTGGCAACGGGCCTTCCGCTTGGACCTGCAGCGGTCCCGACTTCGATCGTTGCGGCAAACGGCGATGGAACAGTGAATCTTTCGTGGACTGCTCCGGCGAATATCGGCGGAGCTCCGATTACGGCATGGATGGTTGAACGTTGCGCAGGTATTGCCCCGACGTGCACTGCGATTGCGGGCACGTATACCGAGGTATCGCGAACGATTACGGCCTCCCTGCGTACCTACGCAGCGACCGGTCTCGCCAATGGCACCGCATACACCTTCCGAGTTCGTGCGATGACGGCCTACGGGTTGGGGACTCCCGATGTCATCTCAGGAACTCCGACTGCGCCGCCAAGTGCGGTCGGTGGACTCACGGCGGCTGCTCCGAATACCGGGGCAGTGACGCTGACATGGGTCGCGCCGGTTGCGCTCGGTGGTAACGCAATCACTGGTTACCGCATTGAAATGTGTACGGCGGGCTGCTCGGGAGGTTCTCCGACCTACACCGTGCTTACAACGACAGCTGCTGCAACATTGACCTACACGGTTGCGGCGGGAACAAGCGGACTTGTGAATGGCAGCTCGACGCTGTTCCGCGTTGCTCCGGTGTACACCTTGAATGGAACTTCTGCATTCGGCACAACGGCAACAATCTCGGCGACACCCGCAACGCTTCCGGGACAGCCCACTGGTCCTGCTCAGTCGTTGACACCGAATACTGGAAGCGATTCTTACGGCTCGGCAATTACTGCCGACTCTCCATTGTTGTGGTGGCGACTGAATAACGCAGCGGCATCAACGACGATCACTGATGCGTCGGGGAACAACAACGCCGGAACCGTGACTGGTGCCGTGACATTTAGCGGTACAGGCAACCCGGCGTTCGCTGGGCCGAACGAAGGCTCTGCCGCATTCCCAGGTGGAGCGGCACCGACTGCTGCGGCGGCGGGAACTGGTTCGATCGTCGGAGCGAACCCAACTGGTGCTGCGCTCAAACTGTCTACGTTCTCGATGGAACTTTGGGCCAAGCCAACAACGCTGACTGGCGTGTCTTGGTACTACTTGGCTGGTCGTGGGAGTTCGGCCACGATGAACCGCAACTACAGCCTTTACGTGAACGGCGACGGAACCTTGTTTCTCGCCACCTATTCAGGGACGACGCTTCAGCAGTTGAAAACCGATGCAGGAGTATTGGTGGCTGGGAAGTGGACCCACGTTGTCGCTACCTATGATGGATCGGTTGCTCGTATCTACGTGAACGGGCAGGTTGTTGCCGAGAATTATGGATGGGGCGTGGTGAATTCCACCGCTACAACCCCGTTCATCGTTGGTAACTCGTTCGCTGCTGACGGCGCAATCGGATTTGTTGGCTCGATGAGCGAAGTAGCGCTCTATTCGGGTGCTCTCAGCGCATCACGCGTTGCCGCTCACTTCACAGCAGCTGCACCTTCTGTTACGTCACCAACGCCACCGCGAGCGGTGTACACGAACGGTGACATCGTGCTCACCTGGGTCGCGCCCACAAATACTGGTGGCTGGGCGATCACTGGCTACTTCATTGAGTACATGGTGCCGGGTGCGACGGCTTGGTCGTCACTCGTTGCCAATACCGGAACGACCGATACGAGCTATCGACTTCCGGGTGTCACACAATCGGCGAGTGGTCAGGGATACAAGTTCCGTATCTCTGCGATCACGCAGATTGGAACTGGGGCTCCGAGTGCTCCGGTGGGTCCGGTGGCAACCTCTAATGCTCCGACCGCTCCGACAGCGTTCACCGCAACGCCGGGCTTGGGGACAGTTGTCCTCACCTGGGCCGCGCCAGTAAATACCGGTGGTCTTTCGATCAACGGTTACATGGTTGAGCAGTCAAGTGATGGCGTGACGTGGACAACGCTTTCGGCCTCGCAGACGTTGCTCACCTACACCGCAACCAATCTTGTGAGCGGCGGCAGTTACTACTTCCGAGTTCGTGCACTCAGTGATGTGGGTACTGGACTTGCGGCGTCGGTTGTTGCCGGGCCGCTGGGAGCGATTAGCGGCCTCGTAGCCACACCGGGAGCGGCAAGTGTTTCCCTTGCATGGCTGGCTCCTCCGGGGGGCGGCGCGGCTCCGGTTGGCTATCTCATTCAGTACCGACTTTCGGGTGCGACAGTGTGGTCAACGGCAGCTGCGGTCGCCGGTTCACCAATCGGAACAACGACGACTGCGTTGAATTACAACGTGACTGGGCTTACGAACGGTTCGCTGTACGACTTCCAGATTTCTCCGATGAATGGTTCGCCTGTAGTTGCTGGTCCGGGCTCGCAGGTTTCGGCAACACCGGTTGCAGTTGTTCCGCTTACGGTGCTGTTGCCGACCGCAGCAGCTTCCGATGCTCAGGTGTCGCTGAACTGGCTTGCACCGCAAGTTCCTGCCGGTACCACGGTGACGGGCTACAAGGTTGAGTCCTGTTCTGCGCTTTCAGCTTGCACGACGTCGAGCACGAACTTCATCGTTCTTGCCGCAAGCACAACATCGCGCACTTACACCGCAACCGGTCTCACGAATGGATCGTTGATGGCCTTCCGGATTTCGCCGATCCTCTCCGGGGGATCAGCGGTGGCCGGGCCGGTCCTGATTACCGCAACGCCGCAGGCGACCGCCGGTTCACCTACAAATCTTGTGGCAACGGCAGGCATCACGTCAGTAAATCTGGCATGGACGGCCCCATCGGTTGCGACGGGTGTGTCGATCGCGGGCTACATGATCGAATACTCGACGAATAACGGCGCAACATGGACGGTGGCAATCGCGTCGACGCCGAGCGGTGCAACGAATTTCGTGGTTCCCGATTTGATCGCTGGAACCTCGTATGCGTTCCGTGTCAGTGCAGTGACTTCGTTGGGCACGGGTCGACCGAGCTCTGCAGCATCGGCCACTCCATATGCTCCGGCCGGTCCGCCGACTGCCCTTGTCGCGACAAGCGGTGACGGTTCGGCGCGATTGACGTGGACTGCTCCAGTTGCAACCGGTGGCCCAGCAGTTACCGGTTACCGAGTTGAGATCAGCGTTGATGGTGGGTCTTCGTGGTCTGAGGCCACAACGGTTGGAACTGTCACGACAACAACGATCACTGGGCTCGAAAACGGTGTTCCAGTGTTGTTGCGTGCGATCACCCTTTCAGGCGGTTACGAAAGCGTTGCAAGTACGTCGGTATCGGTGACGCCATCAACGGCGGCTGATCCGCCGACCAGTGTTGTTGCTACAGCGGGTGCGTCAACAGTGACGCTCACGTGGTTGGCGCCAGTGAGTACTGGTGGTTTCTCAATTAGTGGCTATCGGATTGAGCAATCACTTGACGGAATTACTTGGACGATCGCGATTCCGACGACCGGGACGACCGGACTATCAACAACTGTTGCTGGTCTCACAAACGGAACGCAGTACCGGTTCCGCATTGCAGCATTGACGGGAGCAGGGCTCGGCTCATTCTCGGCTCCGGTGTCGAGTACGCCTTACGGTCCTCCTTCCGCGCCGCGTTCACTCGCGGGTATGTCGGGTGATGGCCAGATCGCACTTTCATGGACTGCTCCTGCCAGCGATGGCGGCTCGACAGTCACTGACTATCGAGTGGAACTCTCACGTGATGGCGGAGCCACATGGACCGTCGTGAAGACCTCGACTGGTGGCGCCACAGTGGCCACGATTGTGGGACTCACAAACGGTGTCGATGTCGCGCTGCGGGTGAAGGCGGTCAATAGCGCAGGAGTCGGAATAGCGACTGCGGCATTGAGTGTTACTCCGTACGGTGCTCCTGATGTTCCGACTGCGTTGATGGCCTCGCCAGGCAATGCATCTGTTGCCCTTTCATGGACAGCACCGTCGTCTACTGGCGGTGCGTCGATTACGGGTTACAAGATTGAACAATCGACTGACGGCGGAGCGACCTGGACAGTGGTCGTGGCTGACACGGGTTCACCCACGACGCTGCGCGTCATTTCTGGTCTGACCAACGGAACCGCGTATGGATTCCGCGTGTCGGCAATCACGAGGGGAGGGACGGGGTCGCCTAGTGCGGCAGCCGGCGCTACGCCGGCCACCATCCCCGGCTCGCCCACAGTGGTCACAGCGAGTCCGGCGGACCGCCAAGTGACCATCAACTGGGCTCCTCCAGTCAGTGACGGAGGGAGTTCAATTCTGGGATACACCGTCGAGCGATCCTCGAACGGTGGATCCACATGGACGGTGATCGCGACATCGCTTACGGCGACGACCTATTCCGATAACGCATCGCTTACGAACGGTTCTCTCTACGTGTACCGAGTGAGCGCGGTCAACGCGTTTGGTACGGGCATCTCGAGTATTCCGGTCATAGGCGTCCCGGCTGCTCGTGCGGCAGCACCGACTGCGGTCACCACCTACGCAGGTGCTGAGCAGGTTGTTCTCACGTGGACCGCCCCAGTTTCTACTGGCGGTGCGCCGATTACCGGTTATCAGATCGAATCATCGTTTGACGGCGGATCAAGCTGGTCGATCGCCATTACTAACACCGCTACCCCGAGCACCTACGGGGTGGTGTCGGGGCTTCAGCCTGGACAGCTCTATTCGTTCCGCGTCTCGGCGATCACCGCTGGTGGAGCCGGTGCAGTATCGGTTGCAGCAACGGGAACGCCATTGGTTGCAGCGCCGATCACCATTACGGGTGCGGCGGGTGACACGACGGCAACGATTACATGGTTGGCGCCAGTCGGCGTTGTCAACGTGACCGGCTATCGAGTCGAGCGTTCTACAAACATGACCACGTGGACCACGGTTGGTTCGACGCTCGGAGCGTCAGCGCTTTCAACCATCGTTGCCGGTTTGACGAACGGATCTCCCGTGTTCTTCCGGGTGACTGTCATCACCGCTGCCGGTGACGCATCGCCATCGAACGTTGCGCTTGTCACCCCCGCGGGTGCTCCGCTTGCCGGAACCGCGCCGACCGCAGTGGCTGCACAGAGCCAAGTGACGTTGTCGTGGACCGCTCCTTCGAATAACGGCGCTCTGATTACCGGCTATCTCGTTGAGTATTCCGCCGACAATGGGGCCACATGGATCACTGGTCCGTCAACGAGTGGCTTGGGGACGACTGCTGTCACGGTGACTGGACTTACAAACGGCACGACCTACAAGTTCCGGTTCCGCGCGGTTAATGCAGTCGGTACGGGCGCGGCATCTTCTGAAATCTCAGCGACTCCGTATTCGGTTCCGACGACTCCGCGAAATGTAACGACGGTTGCCGGAAATACTCAGGTCACCGTGTCGTGGACCGCCCCGGCCTCGACTGGTGGTTCTGCAATTACTGGTTATCTCGTTGAACGGTCAATCGATGGTGGTCTTACATGGACAACTATTGCGACGACAGTGTCATCGGCGACGAGTTTCGTTTCGACCGGGCTGACGAATGGAACGACATACGTCTACCGAGTTTCGGCAATCAACGTTGCTGGCACGGGTACTACATCGGCGACGGTGACGGCGACGCCGTTTACTGCAGCGTCTGCACCGACAGCGCTGACCGCGACGCCGGGAAATGCAACTGCAACACTTTCATGGATAGCTCCTGTCGCCACCGGTGGACTGTCGATCGTCGGTTACCGCGTGGAGATTTCCTCAAATGGTGGAACCTCGTGGACCGTTGCGATTAGCGATACAGGTACGACATCGACGTCGGTCACTGTTGCTGGCCTTTCGAATGGAACGGCGTATTCATTCCGGGTTTCTGCACTCACGTCACCTGGAGCAGGCGCCAGTTCAACGCCTGCCACCACAACGCCATTTGGTCCGCCAAGTGCACCGCGTTCGCTCACTGTCACTCCGAGCGACAGCCAAATTTCATTGTCGTGGTCGGCACCCACCTCTACCGGCGGTTCAGTTTTGACGGGCTACCGCGTTGAACAGAGTCTTGATGGGGGAGCGACGTGGACGACAGTGACCACGACGACGGCTACTTCGCTTGCAATCACCGGCCTCACGAACGGAAGTCCGGTGACCGTGCGAGTGACTGCGCAGAATGCTGCAGGGTTCAGTCCGGATTCAGGAGCAGTGACGTCAACACCATTCGCTGCCCCGGGAGCGCCCACTGATCTTGTTGCTGCTGCCGGTACCGGTCAGGTTTCGCTTTCCTGGACCGCTCCGGCGGGTACGGGTGGCTCGGCACTTCTTGGTTATCGCATTGAACGATCGACCGATAACGGCGTTACGTGGTCTGTTGCTGTTGGCAGCACCGGAAGCACGCTGACCTCAACGGTGTTGACTGGACTCTCAGGTGGGGTCACGCAAACGTTCCGCGTTGCTGCGGTGAGCGCACTCGGATCCGGTGCGTTCTCGGCGACTGCGTCGGCCACTCCAGTCGGTGCTCCGACTGCCCCAGCCTCGATCAACGTCACTCCTGGCAATGGACAGGTCGTGCTTGCGTGGACGGCACCTGCAAGTGATGGCGGATCGGCGATCGCTACGTACCAAGTTGAGCGTTCGTCTGATGGAGGCGTGACGTGGGCAGTGGCTTCCGCATCGGTTGTCGGCCTCACCACAACGCTGACCGGCCTCACAAATGGAGCGAACTTCGCGTTCCGAGTATCCGCTCGAAATGCAGGCGGACTCGGCGCATCATCGGCAGTTGCATCAGCGACGCCGTACACGATTCCAAGTACCTCAGCGACGCCGACCGCAGTTGCCTCCGATGCGGCAGTCACGCTTTCGTGGACGACGCCGATTGCCGATGGTGGATCCTTGGTGACGAGTTACCAGGTAGAGGTGTCTGCAAATGGTGGAACGACATGGACAGTCGCTATGTCGACCGTGAACGGGTTGTCGACAACCATCGGCGGACTCTCCAACGGAACGACATACAAATTCCGCGTCACTGCGCGTAACGCTGCTGGGCTTGGCACCGTGTCCGCGGTCGCGTCAGCGACACCTGCTGGTTTGGCTGGAGCGCCAACTTCGCTCGTCGCTACACCCGGAAATGCTCAGGCATCATTGTCGTGGACTGCACCGACTTCTACGGGTGGTTCCGTGATTGTTGGGTATCGGATCGAGCGTTCGACTGATGCGGGGGCAACATGGACGTCGGTAGTGGCCAACACGTTGTCAACGGCAACGATGGCTACGGCTTCCGGACTTACAAACGGAACCTCGTATTTGTTCCGTGTTACCGCTATCAATAGCGGTGGTGCTGGTGTCCCAAGTGCGTCGACAGCGACCACCCCGATCACCGTGCCAGTTGCGCCAGCGACGCTTGTAGCAACTGGTGGGGACACGTCGGTAACGCTTACTTGGTCAGCGCCTTCTTCCGATGGAGGATCCACGGTCAGCTCATATTCGATTGAGATGTCAAGCGACAATGGTTTGTCATGGAATGTGGCGGCTGGTTCGGTCGGCGGTCTTGGTGTCACCATCGCTGGTCTCTCGAACGGCGCTGCCTATAAGTTCCGAGTTGCGGCGCGTAACGCTGCAGGCCTTGGCGTTGCCTCGACGATTGCCACGGCGACGCCCACAGGCGTCTCAATTGCTCCGACATTGCTCACTGCAATAGCGGGGGATGGACGGGTAACGCTTTCCTGGACAGCCCCGGCAACAACCGGGGGGTCGGCGATTACCGGTTACCGCGTTGACGTCACCGCAGATGGCGGCGTCTCGTGGACGGTCGCGGTTGTCGACACCGGCTCAACTGCAACGACTCGACTCATCACGGCTCTCACCAATGGAACGACGTACGGGTTCCGCGTTGCTGCGAACACTTCAGCAGGTTCTGGTCTTCCGGGCGCTTCTGTTGCCGCTACGCCATACGGCGCTGCGGCTTCACCGATTGGGCTTCTGGCTACGCCAGATAACGGTCAGGTCAGTCTTTCGTGGACCGCGCCGACCGATACGGGTGGTGCCGCAATCTCTGGGTATCAAATCGAACGCTCAACCAGTGGAGGAACCTTCGCTGTTCTCATCTCCGATACCGCCTCGACTGCAACTTCAACGGTGATCGGTGGACTCACGAATGGCGTCACGTATGCATTCCGTGTGAGTGCGCGTACGGCTGGTGGCGTAGGTGCGGCTTCATCGCCGATGTCGGCGGTTCCGTTTACGAGCGCGGGTTCCCCCACGGCAATAGCAGCGGTCGCTGCAGCGAGTTCGGTTGCGCTGTCATGGGTTGCGCCGGTATTCGATGGTGGTCGTCCGATTACTGGTTACAAAGTTGAGCAGTCCGTCGATGGTGGCGTCACGTGGACGACAGCGTTGGCGGACACATTCACCACTACAACGAGTGCCACGGTGAGTGGCCTCACGAGTGGCTGGGTCTATTCATTCCGTGTTGCCGCGATCACATCGGACTCGGCCAGTTCTCGCACCTTCGTTGGTGCTCGAAGTGCGGTTGTCACGTCGGTACCATTCACGACGCCGGGTGCTCCGACATCGTTGGCCGGTGTTGCCGGCGATACGCAAGTTGCCCTCTCATGGGTGACTCCTGTGGCAAACGGTGGGGCGGCCATAACTGGATACCGCATTGAGCGTTCGACGGATTCTGGTGTCAACTGGGTTGAAGTCATTGGAACTACGGGAACAACCGCGACGACTGCCTTGGTTGTCGGTCTGACAAATGGAACGCCCTACACCTTCCGGGTGAGCGCGCGAAACGCAGCAGGAGTGGGAACTGCGTCAGGGGCAACGGCTTCTACTCCGTTCACATCGGCGTCGAGCACTCTCGCTTTGGCGGCGAATCCAAGTGATTCTTCGGTGGTCCTGAGTTGGTCGGCGCCGACCTCGGATGGCGGCAGTCCAATTAC
The DNA here is from genome assembly GCA_026393455.1 of Actinomycetota bacterium. Lineage (GTDB taxonomy): Bacteria > Actinomycetota > Acidimicrobiia > Acidimicrobiales > Acidimicrobilacustridaceae > Acidimicrobilacustris. The sequence continues at coordinate 42,307 of JAPLAE010000097.1, read as the reverse complement.
GGGTTACCGAATCGAACAGTCAAACAATGGCGGAATCACTTGGGTTGTCGTTGTCTCTGATTCGGCGTCGATCTCAACTTCTCGTTCGATGACCGGTCTCACCAATGGAACGGCTTACGTATTCCGTGTTTCAGCCCGAAATGCGGGTGGAGTCGGGGCTGTCTCCAGTTCGACCTCTGCGACACCAGCTGCAGTTCCTGGGGCACCCAGCGCTTTGGCGGCAACGCCAAGCGATGGAGCGATATCTCTGACATGGTCGGCGCCGACGAACACTGGTGGTTCGCCGATCATGGGATACCGGATCGAGTTGTCATCAAACGGTGGCTCGACGTGGACGCCGGCTATTGCCAACTCGGGCACGTCAGTCACGGCTGCAGTGATTGGCGGCCTGACGAACGGCATGAACTATGTCGTCCGGGTTTCGGCTCTCAATGCCGTCGGCGTAGGCGCTGCGTCCGCAACGGCGTCGTCAATGCCCGCGACGATTCCGGGCACGGTGCTGGCGATCATGCCGCTTCCTGGTGATGGAGCTGCATTGCTGACGTGGAACGCTCCCGCCACAGATGGTGGATCGGCAATTACGGCGTACAACATCGAACGCTCGCTTGATGGGCTGAACTGGATCATGGTTGCTTCAGGAATTGTTGGAACAAGCACGACGATCTCGGGTCTCACGAATGGGTCCGCTTACTGGTTCCGAGTTTCTGCCGTAAACGCTGTCGGTGCGGGTGCAGCTTCTGCTCCCGTCGTGACAGTCCCTGCTTCACGACCAGGTGCTCCGACTGCTGTCACTGCTCTGGGTGGTGACACTCAAGTTCTGTTGTCGTGGGTTGCCCCCGCGTCGAACGGTGGCTCTGCGTTGACCGGTTACATCATCGAGTACCGACTCACATCGGTGCTCTCCTGGACCACTGCATCTACAGGAGTTATCGGGCTTTCGGCGACAGTGAACGGACTGACGAACGGATCAACGTACGTCTTCCGAGTCAGCGCTGTGAATGCGATTGATACCAACGCCGCAAATCCTGTCTCTGCTGTTCCTGTTGGTGCGCCGGGCACACCGACAGCTCTCACAGCAATTGCAGCAGACGGTCAGGCCTCGTTGGCTTGGATTGTTCCAGTCTCGAACGGTGGCTCGACAATTGTTGGTTACCGAGTTGAGAAGTCGGTTTCGGGTGGGGCGTGGGCCACGGTTGCGACAATCACCGGGACCTCAACCGTTGTCACAGGTCTCACGAACGGTGTACCTGTGTCGTTCCGAGTCTCTGCGGTGAATGCTGCTGGCATAGGAATGTCAGATGCTCCGGTTTCGGTTCTGCCGATGCGAGCGCCAGATGCACCTACTGCACTAACCGCGGTTGGACTTGATGCTGCTGTTGTATTGGCATGGACGGCGCCGGTGGTCATCGGTGGTGCACCAATTACTGGTTACGCAGTTGAACAAACACTCAACGGTGGCGTCACTTGGACAACGGCGATCCCGAATACGGGGAATCCCGCTCTGATGACAAGCATCACTGGGCTCACAAATGGAACGGAAGTTCGTTTCCGAGTTCGTTCGATCAACGTTGCGGGCATCAGTTCCGTCCCATCAAATATCGCGATCGCACTTCCTCTCGGTCCTCCGACTGGCTCTGATCGTGCACCGACGAATCCGGCGGCTACACCTGGTGATGGCCAGGTCACGCTTGGTTGGACTGCACCGTTGGGATCGGGTGGAGCACCGATCGACGGCTACCAGATTGAAGTTTCGATCGATGGTGGTGCGACGTGGACGATTTCGCGCTCCAACACCGGCAGCTCGGCAACATCCGTGACGATCACTGGTCTCACGAATGGAACGGCCTATGCATTCCGCATAGCTGCGATCTCCGCTGGAACGGTCGGAATCACTTCGGTGCCGGTTGTTGTGCAACCCCGAGGCTTGGCTTCGGCCCCATCGAACCTTGTCGCCCTGTCGGCAGATCAGCAACTGTCACTTACGTGGACAGCTCCTGTGGCGAATGGGGGAGCGGCCATTAGCGGTTACCGCATTGAAACTTCGACGAATGGATCGACGTGGGTCGTTGCCGTTGAGACTGCCGGACCCGCAACCGGCGCGGTCATCGGCGGCCTGACGAATGGAACCGTCTATAATATGCGCGTCAGTGCAATCACGTTCGCCGGTGTCGGATCGACAAGTGGAATCGCGACGGCGACGCCTTCTGCGGTTCCTAATCGCCCTGGCACTCCAGTGGCAGTAGCCGGCGATGCTCAGGTGCAACTGTCGTGGTCTGCGCCTGCGCAAAATGGCGGCGCCGCAGTGACTGGTTACATCGTTGAGTCGTCTGCTGATGGCGGAGCGACCTGGTCTGTTGGTACCACAAGCGTGACAACAACAGTGACGATCGCTGGTCTTGTGAACGGCATCCCCTACGCGTTCCGAGTTCGCGCCACCAATGCGGCTGGAACCGGACTTCCGAGTTCCTTTGTTCCTGCTACTCCCGCATCTGTTCCCGGTGCCCCGACCAATCTCGCGTTGACGGCTGGTAATGGTCAGGTTGTCGCGACATGGACACCTCCTGTTTCATCCGGTGGGTTGCCGATCGTCGAGTACATCGTCGAGAAGTCGCTGAATGGAACCACCTGGACTGCGGTGAGCTCTGGTTCGCTTGCGCTCAGCGCGATAGTGGGCGGCCTCACGAACGGAACTCCAGTTTCGATTCGTGTCAGCGCTCGCAGCGGTGCTGGTAGCGGCACATCAACGTCGTCAAGCGCGACGCCGAACTTTGGCGCACTGCCAAGCGTTCCGTCAGCAGTTGTCGCAACGCCGGGCGATGCTCAGGTTTCTCTTGCTTGGACTGCTCCTGTTTCGTCTGGTGGAACGCAGATCATCGGATACCGCGTTGAAAGTTCGACTGATAATGGCGTCACGTGGACGACGGTGACCGCGAATAGCGGCAGTGCAGTCACGAGTGCGCTTGTTCCAGGGCTTTCGAATGGCGCCGCGGTCGCATTCCGTGTGAGTGCTATCAATGCCGCCGGCACAGGTGCGGCAAGCGGCGTCGTTTCAGCGACGCCTCGTACCGTCCCGGGCGCTCCAGCATCGTTAGGTGTCTCTGTCGGTGACGGATCGGTGACATTGACATGGACTGTTCCTGTCAGCAACGGGGGAAGCCCCATCACGAGTTACACCGTGGAGCGTTCGCTCGACGGCGGTGCATCGTGGACGCCGCTCCCCTCCGTGAATGGACTTACGACAACGGTGAATGGTTTGGCGAATGGAAACGTTTACGTCTTCCGTGTTCGTGCTGCGAACCTTTCAGGTTTTGGAGCCTCGTCATCGGTTGCGATGGCAACTCCATTGACAGTGCCAGGACAACCGGTAAGCCCGATCGCCACCGCCGGTGACAGAACGGTGCTACTCACATGGGCTGCACCATCGACTGACGGCGGAAGTCCAGTCACTGGATATCGCATCGAACGGTCACTCGGAGTCAGCGGTTGGACGGTTGTTTCTCCATCAGTGACCGGTACGAGCTTTCAGGTGTCCGGACTGACAAATGGAGTGGCAGAGCAGTTCCGCATCACGGCTCTCAATAACGCTGGAGCCGGATTATCTGCAGCGACACTTTCGGTGACACCGCGTTCGATTCCTGGCGCGCCGACAAGTTTGAGTGCGACGCTTGGAAACGGTTCCGCAACGATTGCGTGGACCGCTCCGGTCACCGATGGTGGTTCCTCAATCACCGGTTACGTGGTTGAACGCTCCAATGACGGCGGGTTCACGTGGGCAAGTGTCGGAACAACTGCAAGCACATCGGTAGTTGCGTCGGGTCTCGCAAACGGCGCCACGTACGCCTTCCGTGTTCGCGCTGTGAACGCTGCTGGTCAAGGAGTCGCGAGTTCGGCAACATCAGTAACCCCGGCAACGGTTCCGGGTGCACCGCTGAATCCGGTTGCTACAGCAGGAGATGGTTCCGTCACCATCGTGTGGGCCGCTCCGGCAACCGATGGTGGGTTGACAGTCACGAGTTACCTCATCGAACAGTCGACGGACAATGGGTCAACGTGGCAAATCGTTCTCACAACGGCTGATCGTTCGGCTGTTGTTTCCGGTTTGGCGAACGGAGCGACCTATCGGTTCCGGATCTCTGCACGAAATGGTGCTGGTACTGGTTCGACGGTTTCACTCTCGGGAGCGATTGCTCCTCGCACTCCGCCGACCGCTCCCGTCAACCTGAGCGCCGTTGCGTCAGATGGAACTGCTGCCCTTGTCTGGGCCGTTCCAACCTCTGATGGTGGCGCTGTGGTCACCTCTTATGTCGTCGAACGATCCACCGATGGTGGCGTCACGTGGTCCACGGCCACAACGACAGCGACAACGGGTGCATTGCTGACTGGTCTGACAAATGGAACCGCATACGCATTCCGTGTTGTTGCCGTGAATGCGGCAGGAAGCGGTGCGGCGAGCTCCCCGGTGACGGCAACGCCTGCTGCGACACCGACAGCGCCAACCTCGCTGGTCATGGTGTCGGGTGACGCACAGGTTGCGTTGTCTTGGTCGGCTCCGGCCAGCGATTCCTACCGTGTCGAGATTTCTCCTGATGGAGGATCGACATGGACGATCGCTGCATCTTCGGTCAGTGTTCGGAACTATCTCGTTGTTGGGCTCACGAACGGAACTCCCTATCGATTCCGCGTAACAGCGACAAATGCGATCGGCACAGGTGCGTCAGCGACGTCCACGTCTTCAGCGACTCCGGTAACGACGTCGTCGGCTCCTACTGGTCTCGCAGCGCTGTCTGGTAATGGGCAGGTTGCATTGACATGGACTGTTCCGGCTTCGAGCGGTGGAGCAAATATCACGAGTTATGTGGTCGAGATTTCTCGTGACGGCGGTCGCACCTGGCAAACCGGAGCTACGTCGATGTCGCCATCGGCGATGGTGGCAGGTCTCGTAAACGGCATCGCCTATGTCTTCCGTGCGCGGGCCGTCAACGCCGCAGGTGTCGGAGCAGCAAGCGTGTGGGTGACTGCAGCTCCAGTTGCGCCACCCACTGTCCCCGCAGCTTTAAGTACGCAAAGTGCTCCGGGTCAGATCACAGTTCAATGGACTCCACCAGTTGACGACGGGGGTGCTGCGATCGTGGGTTACCGACTCGAGCAATCGTTGAACGGATCCACGTGGACCGACACGATCCAACTCGGTCCCGACGTCTTCACTATTGCTCCGGCGAGTCGTTCGATATCGGTGTCATCGAACAAAATGAATGCTCTTGGAATCGATAGTTTGACCATGGTGACCTCGCTCGGTACGAACTATGTAGTTGCCGGAGTGTTGTCACCGATGGGATCAGGTCTTGCGGATACAACAGCACTCACCGTGACTGGCTTGCAGACCGGAACGCGCTACTGGTTCCGAGTTCAGTCCTACACCGTCGTAGGAGATAGTCCGTGGGCAGAGGTTGCTGCGGTTGCATCATCGTCGCCAAGTCCTGCGGTCTCTCCCGTGGCGACACCTGGTAATGGTTCGGCATCGCTTGCGTGGGAACCATCGGTAAGCGACGGTGGCAGTCCCGTCTCCTATTTGGTTGAGCGCTCACTCGATGGTGGACTCACCTGGCAGACCGTCGCGACAACTTCGGGAATATCTTTGACAGACGCTCCATTGGAAAATGGGGTTGCGGTTCTTTATCGAGTGACGGCATCGAACGCGGCTGGTTCAGCGGCACCTTCGATCTCGGCCCCGGTTACTCCTCAGGGCACTGCGGTTCCGGAAGCACCGGACACATCTCTCGGGACAACGCCGGTTGCGACGCCAGGATCGTTACTGCCCTACACGGGCTCAAACGACGTCGTGGCCTTTGTGGCGCTCGGTCTGATCCTTCTTCTCCTTGGCGCTGGGGCGGGTATTCTCGCTCGGCGCCGGGAGCAGGGGAGTCTGGCGAGTCCTGAACTGGAGCCAGTTCTCGGCGACTAGGACCTGGGTTCGATGTGACCTGCTTCGTCAAAGCAGATAACAAACATAAATTATTCAGAATGGTTACAATGTGTCATGGCCATCGCGGTTCTCGTCATCGTTGTAGGACTCATCGTGGGAGTCGCAATTGAATTGGCGCTGTCAAAGCGTCGCGGCGCGAAGCCGATCCAACGGATGGCGATCGACTCGGGCACGCTGTTGCCGTCGGCTCCCCGAACAGCGGAGCCTCGAATTATTGAAGACGGCGAAGGTTTCCATATTATCGGGCCAGTGGTTTACGACAATGGCGCAGCAGCGCAGCGGGAACCTGATGGTGGTCTCGATGGGCCCGACGCGCTGCAGAGTTGAATCGAAGGTTGCTGCGCACAGTCATTAGGCTGATCTCATCATGAACCCGATGACCGCGAACGAGTTGCGCCGAGCATTCACCTCGTTCTTCGAGGCCCGAGGCCACACGATTGTTCCCTCGGCGAGCCTCATTCCTCACGATCCTGATCTTCTCTTCACCGTCGCTGGAATGGTGCCCTTCAAGCCCTACTTCCTCGGCGAACAACAACCACCGTTCAGTCGGGCCACCACAGTTCAGAAGTGTGTTCGCGCTGGCGGCAAGGATTCCGATCTTGAAGAGGTCGGGCGCGATGCCCGGCATCTTTCGTTTTTCGAAATGCTCGGCAACTTCTCGTTCGGTGACTACTTCAAGCATGAAGCCATCCCTATGGCCTGGGACATGGTCACCAATCTCTTTGGTATCGATCCCGAACTGCTCTGGGTCACTTGCCATCTGAGCGATCAAGAAGCTGCCGATATTTGGCGTGACGAAGTTGGTGTGAATCCCGACCGCATCCAGTTCCTCGACGCCGACAATTGGTGGGGCCCACCTGGCGGGCCTCCCGGTCCTTGCGGGCCTTGTTCGGAGATTTATGTCGACAAGGGTTCGGCCTATGGCCCCGATGGCGGCCCGGCCTCAGGTAGCGACGAACGCTTCCTTGAAATTTGGAATCTCGTCTTCATGCAGTTTGCGCGTGACACCGATGGTCACGACACCGAGCTGCCAAAAAAGAACATCGATACCGGCGCCGGCCTCGAACGCATTCTTGGTGTACTGCAGGGTGTCGATTCGGTTTTTGAAACCGACGTGCTCGCGCCACTGGTGGAAACCGCACAGCGCATCACCAATACTCGTCTGGGGGCAGGGGAGCGTTCCGACATCTCGCTGCGTATCCTCGCCGAGCATGCGCGCACCATGAGCTTCCTCGTGAGTGACGGAGTCTTTCCTTCGAACGAAGGACGCGGCTATGTGCTTCGTCGCATCATTCGTCGCGCTGTGCGCGAGGCCTATCTGCTCGATGTCGCCGACCTTGTGACACCGACCCTTGTCGACACAACTGTCGAAGTTATGGGTGAGGCGTATCCCGATCTCGTCAAGCAGCAAGACTTTGTGCGCACTGTGGTTGCGCGTGAAGAGGAACGATTCCGCGCCACACTGAAATCCGGCACTGCGTTGCTCGACACAGAACTCGATCGACTTGGTCCAGGCGCAACTATCGGCGGTTCGGTCGCCTTCCTTCTGCATGACACGCACGGATTTCCCCTTGAATTGACTCGTGAAATTGCTCTTGAACGCGGTCACGATGTCGACGAAGACGGTTTTGCTACAGAAATGGCAGAGCAACGTCGACGAGCCAAGGACGCTCGAAAGGGCGGCGGTGCTGGCGGAGTCGAAGTCTTCGCTGCCATCTCAGCCGAGCAAGGCTCAACGCTGTTTCTTGGCGATGATTCCTATGCCGTCGATGCAACGGTTCTTGCCGTTACCGAGGATTCAATCGTTCTTAACCAGACACCCTTCTACGCCGAATCAGGCGGTCAGGTGGGCGACATCGGCGTCATCACCTCACCGACTGGTCGGGCCCGCATTGTTGAAACGGTCTACGGAGCACCTGGTGTTGTGCGACACCGTTTCGAGGTTCTCGAAGGCGACATCGAAGTCGGTCAAACCGCCAATGCAGTGATTGATGGCGAACGCCGCGATGCGATCAAGCGCAATCACACCGCAACGCACCTACTTCATTGGGCGTTGCGCGAAACACTTGGCGATCACGTGAAGCAGCAAGGTTCACTTGTCGGGCCCGATCGTCTTCGTTTCGACTTCTCTCACTACGACGCTCTGAGCGAGGACGAAATCATCGCGATTGAAGATCTTGTCGCTGCCGACATCTTGGAAAACTCTCCTGCCCGCCATTATGAAACCACGAAAGACAAAGCCGAAGCGAGCGGTGCGATTGCATTCTTTGGGGACAAATACGGCGACGTTGTGAAGGTTCTCGAAGCTGGACCGCACTCAACCGAGTTGTGCGGAGGCACCCACGTAAAAGCGCTTGGCGATATTGGTCCGGTGAAGATCATTAGCGAGGCTTCTATTGGTTCGAACATTCGCCGGATCGAAGCAGTTTCGGGTACTGGCCCCATTGAACGCCTGCGCGAAGACGAGCGTCGAATCAAAGCCGCTGCCGATGCCATGGGTGTAGCCACCGACGAACTTGTCGACGCCGTCGAGCGTCGCGTTGCCGAAGTGAAAGAACTCCGTATGCGCATCCGCGATCTCGAGCGCCAGGCGGCTGCCGGACGATCGGGTGAACTCGCCGATCTCGCTGTCGACGGCATTGTTATTGAGCGTGTCGACGGGCTCGACCGTGACGGCGTTCGCGATCTTGCTGTTGCCATTCGCGATCGTGCGGGCATCAAGGCCGTTGTGCTCGGGACTGCACCCGAAGGTGGCGGCGTCACAATCGTTGCCGCAGTTGCCGCCGATTCTGGTCTCAATGCTTCAGAGCTCATTGCTGATGCGGCGAAGAAAGTGAAAGGCGGCGGCGGTAAGAGCGCCGACTTCGCGGTTGCTGGTGGCAAAGACCCCGAAGCGCTGGACGAAGCCCTCGATCTGGTCCGGGCGGCGGTACGTTCCTAGTGCGAGCACTCGGAATCGATCTTGGCGAGCGCCGAATTGGTGTGGCGGTCTCCTCGGGTTCGGTGGCCTCGCCAATAGAAACAGTGCAGCGCTCTGCCGATCACGACACTGATCACCGCAATTTGCTTGCTATCGCGGCGGAATGGGAGGTCGACACACTCGTGGTCGGACTCCCGCTTTCCCTTGATGGGAGCGAAGGTCCAGCGGCGTTGCTGGTTCGGTCGGAGATCGCCGAACTCGTCGCGGCGACATCGATCCCGGTGGTTCCCTACGATGAGCGACTCACCACGGTGACGGCCACCCGACTGCTGCAGGAGGGTGCGGTGCCGGGACGCTCCCAGCGCCGAATGGTCGACCAGGTCGCTGCCGCGGTGATGCTTCAAGCGTGGCTCGATGGCCTCGCCCACCAGACCGATTCCTGATCGAGAACCACAGAGCGACACGTGCCCGAACAACCAGATCCGTTCGAACTCTTTGGGCTTGAGGCCGCGCCGCCTCCGCCGCCTCCGCCTCCGCCTCCTACGCCTTTACCTTTGCCGCCACCGCCCACACAACCGGTGCCATCTCAGTCGCCCGAGTTCGAAGTGGACGCGACCGATGATCAGGCGATGTCCGGCGATGGAGGTGATGGCGATTCTGGTGACTACGTCTCGGTGCGTGGGGGTGGCCGTGGCGGTCGCTGGGCGTTACTGATTGGTGTGCCGCTCCTAGTCATTGCGCTGCTTATCGGTGCTGCGGGCTTTTGGGTGCAGGGCAAGATAAATCCCGGAAGCCAGGGTGAGGATGTCGCATTTACTGTTCCGAGGGGTGCAACGACATCGCAAATCGCTACCGCGTTGGCAGAAAAAAACGTGATTTCGAGTGCATCGGTGTTCGAGTGGTACGTGAAATGGAAAGGCGGCGATCCATTTCAGGCCGGCGACTACGACGGTTTACGAGTTAATAGTTCCATGGGTGATGTTGTCGACATCCTGAAGGCTGGTCCAGCACCGCCGAAGACCATCCTGTTTCTCGTTCGTGAAGGTCTATGGGTTTCCGAATTCAAAAAACTTGTGCTTGAGAAGTTTCCAACAATGGATCCAGCCGCGCTCGATGCCGCGCTCGCGAACACTCATCCTTCGCTTCAGCCAGCAGGTTCGGGAAATATTGAAGGATTCTTGTACCCGGCCACCTATGAAATAGCGCAAGAAGATGTTGGCAATGCGCAGAAACTGGTCGATCAGATGATGGTTTCGTTTGATCGAATTTCTCAAAGTGAAGGGCTGCCTAACGCCACGGCAAAACTTAAAGGTGTTGCGGGAACGAAGGCGATCTCGCCCTATGAAGCACTCATTGTTGCGTCGCTCGTGGAATCGGAAGCAAAGATCGATGAAGACCGCGCCAAGATTGCACGCGTGATTTACAACCGACTCGCTCGGGGCGACACCCTAGGGATCGATGCTTCGGTGTTGTATGCCATTCAAAAGCGCAAAGCGACGCTGACCGATTCCGACCTCAAGACCGATTCGCCGTACAACACGCGGTTGAAGAAGGGACTGCCGCCAGCGCCGATCAATTCGCCGGGACAGAAATCAATAAACGCTGCGCTTAACCCGACTCCAGGTGATTGGCTGTTCTACGTGCTCACCGACAAAGACGGCCATCATTACTTCACCAACAACCAGTCCGATTTCAACAAGGCAGTCGCTGATGCCAAGGCCCGAGGGGTGTTCTGATGAGTCCCACCGGGCAGACACGACTTGCGGCAGTGATCGGGGACCCGGTCCGCCATTCGCTTTCTCCGACGTTGATGAACGCAGCCTTCGGGGCGACAGGACTCGACTGGTCCTATGTCGCACTGGAGGTCGCAGCGATGCAACTTCCTGATGCGTTGGCTGGAGTCCGCGCACTCGGCATTTCTGGACTTTCGGTGACGATGCCCCATAAAGAAAGCGCGGCCGCTTGTTGCGATCGCCTTTCTCCTACCGCCGAACGGTTAGGCGCAGTGAACTGCATCGTCAACAACGGGGGCGTTCTGACCGGCCATAACACCGACGGCGACGGCTTCATCCGTTCCCTGCGCCACGGATTCGCATTCGAACCGGCGAACAAGCGCTGTGTTGTTATCGGCGCGGGTGGAGCAGCCCGATCAATCGTGCTTGCACTTGCCGACGCCGGGGCTTCAGAAATCGTTGTGGTTAATCGAACGCTTGGTCGCGCTGAGCGAACGGCCGCGCTTGCCGGTGATCGGGGCGAAGTCGTGGCGCTCGATGGTGCACACTCCGATCTTGTCGACGCCGACCTCATTGTGAATGCAACCTCGATAGGCATGGGTGAACCTGCCGCAAGCGATGTTCCGTTCGACGCGTCAGTGCTGCACGACGGCCAAACGCTCGTTGACATTGTCTACAAGCCCCTAGAAACGCCGCTGTTGGCGACAGCGCGCCTTCGAGGCGTTTCTGTCGCAAATGGGGTTGCAATGTTGGCTCACCAAGCCGCAGTGCAGTTTGAATTGTGGACCGGAGTCGATGCCCCCATCGATGTGATGCTGGCCTCCGTGGCCGACCAACTCGGCTGAGCCTCGACGATGAACACGATCCGCCTCCTCGTGTGCATCGTGTTGGCGGTTCCGTGCGGTGCGTGGGTCTCCAGCCTTGCCGAAGGGTTTGTCACAGAACGCCCGTTATTCCAGCCTTCAGATAGTCCTCGTATCTCAGGACGCACGCTCGCCATCGGAATCACCACGATGGTGGTTTTCGTACTTCTGGGTTGGAGATTCACCGATGCATCGTGGGCTGAACTGCTGGCCTATCTCGCAGGATTCGCCGTCGTGTTGTTGGCCAGCGTTATCGATCTCACTGAATATCGCCTTCCCGATGTTGTCGTCCTGCCGTCACTCGCAATTGGAGTGGTGCTCATCGCGAGTATTTCAATCGTCGACAACTCCGCAGATCGAATGCAATACGCCTTCTTTGCAGCAATTCTGGCCTTTGGTGTTCTCCTTATCGTTCACTTGATTTCACCGCAGGGGATGGGTTTTGGTGACGTGAAGTTCGTGGCACTACTCGGCCTGATGGTGGGATGGCAGGCGCATTCATTCGGTGATGCGGTGATCATTGTTCTCTGGCTTTTCCTCATCGGGTTTGCCTTCGGTACGGTCGGCGGAGTCGCACTCATGGTTCTTCGGGGTCGCAGTCAGGCCTTCCCGTTCGGTCCGTTCTTGGCGATTGGGGCCCTCGTCACGGTCCTTTTCAGCCGAGCGCTTGTTGGCTGACTCAGACCAATAGCGAAACTGGCTCCGAAAGGGGTGGAGCAGGCCGGTAGATTGGTTCGGTGCTGCGTTATCTGACCGCCGGTGAATCCCATGGCAAGGCCCTCGTCGTCATTCTCGAAGGACTTCCTGCTGGTTTGCCCATCACTGTCGACCAAATCGGAAATGAGCTGGCCCGACGCCGCCTTGGCTTCGGTCGCGGTCCCCGAATGAAGTTCGAAGCGGACGAAGTCACCATTCTCGCTGGTGTCCGTCATGGCCTCACCCTTGGTTCTCCAGTTGCGATCGAAATTGGCAACAGTGAATGGGAAAAGAAATGGACCGAGGAGATGTCGCCTCATCCCGGCCAGACCACTCAGAAACTCACGACACCCCGACCTGGCCATGCCGACCTCACAGGTATGCAGAAATACGGCTTCGACGATGCTCGCAATGTGCTCGAGCGAGCATCAGCTCGCGAAACGGCAGCGCGTGTTGCCGCCGGCGCCGTAGCCAAAGCGTTGTTGTCACATCTCGGAACCGAGGTCGGTTCGCATGTGATCGCACTTGGTCCGATCCGCGCCTCGGTTGCTGCTCGACCCGAGCCGGGCGGTTTCGCTCCCGTCGACGATTCTGAAGTCCGTTGTCTCGATGCTTCTGCCGAAGCAGAGATGATCGCTTCGATCAAGGCCGCTCAAAAGGCTGGCGATTCTCTCGGCGGTGTTGTCGAAGTCGTTGCCCATGGTGTTCCGATTGGGCTTGGCAGCCATGTGCACTGGGATCGTCGTCTCGACGGATTGTTGGCACAAGCGCTGCTTTCCATACAGGCTGTTAAGGGTGTCGAGATCGGCGATGGGTTCGATGTTGCAGCTCGCCCAGGGTCTGAAGCACATGATCCGATCGTGTGGGACGAAGTTGCGTCGACGTATCGGCGAACAAGTGCGAATGCCGGAGGTATCGAAGGCGGGATGTCAACCGGAGAAGTACTTATTGCCCATGTGGCGATGAAGCCGCTTGCAACTCTCAATCGCCCCGTCCTTGCCACTGTTGATACCGCAACCAAAGAAGCCGGCGTTTCATTTCGCGAACGCACCGATGTCACTGCGGTTCCGGCCATGGGTGTTGTCGCTGAAGCGATGGCAGCTCTTGTGATCGCCAGCGAAGCACTTCGCAAATTTGGTGGCGACTCGTTAGAAGAATTCGTTCGTAATCACGACACGTTCATCGCTCAGGTTCGCGAACAAACCTCACATATCGATACCTCGTCGGCGCTCGACCCCGATGCGAAGCCGCTCAATTGGGACGCCGGACAGGCGTTCGCCGACGGCGCCGATGCGCCCAAGGCGTGAACAGCACCGCATCCAGTTCGGCACACATCGTGCTGATCGGGATGATGGGGGTAGGAAAGTCAACTGTGGGGCGTCGGGTTGCCAAGGAAATGTCGCGCCCATTCGTTGATTCCGACGATGAAGTTGTGGCTGTGACCGGCCGCGCTGTCAGCGAAATCTTCGCCACCGACGGCGAACCGGCGTTTCGGGCGATCGAGGCCGATGTCATGGCCGATCTTCTTAAGTCACCAGTTGCCTCGGTGATCGCCGCCGCCGGTGGTTCAGTCCTGAGTGAAGCGACCAGATCCGCGCTCCGTGAATCGGGCACGGTTGTCTGGATGCGCGCTCCCGTTGACGTTCTTGTGGGCCGTACTTCTCGAGGGACGCACCGTCCCGCACTTGCCAACGACCCCCGGGCAACATTGACGCAAATGGAATCTGATCGTGCATCCCTCTATAGCGAAGTCGCCGACCTCACCGTCGACTGCACTGCTCCAATGTCCGAGGTGGTCGCCACCATCGTTCGCTCGGTGAACGAGGTTGATGCTCAATGATCATCGTCCCTGTTCAACTCGCAGATCGTTCCTACGAGGTTCTTGTTGGCGACGGTGTTCGCTCAGAGCTCTCTCGTCTGATTCCGCAACGGGCCAAGCGTGTGGCGATCGTTACTCAAGAAGGTCTCGGTATCGATGTCGACCCAGGGCGTGAACACAAGGTGTTCACGATGGGCGATGGTGAGCAGTCGAAATCAATGGCCACGGTCGAGTCGCTTTGCCGACAGTTTGCACAATGGGGTCTCACGCGCGCCGACTGTGTTGTTGCGGTCGGTGGAGGCATTGTCACCGATACCGCTGGTTATGCCGCTGCCTCCTATCACCGTGGCGTGCCTGTTGTGCATGTCTCCACCACGTTGGTTGGGCAGGTCGACGCGGCCATTGGCGGTAAGACCGGTGTGAATATCCCCGAGGGAAAGAATCTGGTTGGCGCTTATTGGCAGCCTTCTGGTGTTGTGTGCGACACCGGTCTGCTCACAACGTTGTCGCCGCGCGAATACCGCTGCGGTCTCGGTGAAATCGCCAAGTACCACTTTCTCGGCGGCGAAGGCATCGATGCGTTGCCAATCGACGAACAGGTGGCCGCTTGCGTTGCCATCAAGGCTGCAGTTGTTGCCGGCGATGAACGCGAAGGCGGTGCTCGAGCCACGTTGAACTACGGGCACACGTTGGCTCATGCCATCGAGATTGCGGGCGATCACGATCTTCGTCACGGCGAAGCAGTAGCGATCGGGCTGATCTTTGCTGCAGAACTCGCACACCGTTTGGGCCGAATCGATGCAGAGCGTGTTGCCGAACACCGGCGTGTTGTGGGCGCCTACGACCTGCCTATGACTCTGCCCTCCGGTCTGCAAAACGCCGAACTCATCGCCCTCATGGGCCGTGACAAAAAGGCCCTCGATGGAATTACGTTCGTTCTCAACGGGCCCAATGGGGTTGAATCTGTCACCGGAGTCGAGATCTCACTTATCGAAGACTCAATCGATGCCATCCGTGCCGAAGGAGACCGCTGATGTCGAACGCTCCCATTGTCCTCCTGCTTTCAGGAGTGAACCTCAATTTGCTCGGTGATCGTGAGCCTGAGATTTACGGCACTTCGACCCTCGCTGACCACGTGGCCACGGCAACCGCCGCTGCGGAAGCGCACGGACTCACAATTGAGCATCTGCAGTCGAATGCCGAGTCAGAACTTGTCGACGCCATTCATGGAGCGCGTCGCCGATGCGCGGCCATCATCTTCAATCCTGGCGCATTCACGCATTACGCCTGGTCGCTTCACGATGCGCTCGCAGCGTTCGATGGGCCAATCATCGAATTGCACCTTTCGAACCCAGCGGCTCGCGAGGAATGGCGAAAGACATCAGTCGTTGCTCCAGTGGCCACGGGGACCATTGCCGGATTCGGTGGCGATGGGTACCGCCTCGCCGTCGATGCAGTGGCAACACTGTTGAAGTGAACGACGTGACTGCGGCAGCTCCAGTGCTTTCGATTGTCGAACGTTTTGCCAACCTTCCTCCATTGCTTGTTACCGATCGCATCGATCGGTTGCGCCAAGAAATGGTCGACGACGAACTCGATGCTTTGCTGGTTACGGCAAGAAGCAACATCCGCTATTTGACCGGTTTTACCGGCAGCGCTGGCATCGTCGTCATAACTGCCGAAGACATGGTTCTCGTGACCGATGGTCGCTATACCGAACAGGCTGCGGATCAGCTTTCGGCCTCGAGTTCACCATCACGCCTCGAGGTCACCTCCACCGCACAACGTGACGTCGTTGCTTCGATTGCGGGTTCGGCATCACGAATCGGACTCGAAGCTGACCACATCACATGGTCGGCCCAGCGTCGCTATGCCGACGACTGGTTCAGTGCGCATCAGATCGTGGCCACAACCGGGCTCATAGAAACACTTCGTCGTTCGAAAGACACCGCAGAACTCGCTCGCATGGAACTTGCTGCTGCTATCGCCGACGCTGCACTTGCTGAGCGTCGATCCTCCTTACTTGATGGACTCACCGAATCCGAGTTCGCTCTTGCCCTCGATTCGGCCATGCGCCAACTCGGAGCCTCGGGCACGAGTTTTGAAACCATCATTGCGTCCGGTCCGAACGGGGCCAAGCCTCATGCGCGGCCCACCGATCGTCGCATCCAAGACGGCGACCTTGTCGTGATCGATTTTGGATGCATTGTCGATGGCTATTGCTCTGACATGACCAGAACCGTGGCCATCGGTGAGGTCGATGCCACCTGTCTGCGGATGCTCGAGGTTGTAACGGCATCCAACGAAGCCGGAGTCGCTGCGGTAAGACCCGGTGTGGCGGCATCGGAGATCGATGCGGCCGCTCGTTCCGTCATCGCCGAGGCCGGTTGGCTCGATTCCTTTACCCATGGCACCGGTCACGGGGTTGGTTTGGACATCCATGAGGCCCCGAGAGTGGCCGCAACCAGCACTGATACGCTTTCGCCCGGCGACGTCGTCACTGTCGAACCGGGTGTTTACCTCCCGGCGCACGGCGGGGTCCGTATGGAAGACAGCGTCGTCGTCACCCCCGATGGGTGTCGAACCCTCACTCACACAACGAAGTCACCGAAGCCCTGACCTGCGTCACGGTTCCGGACCAGGAAGGCCCCGATGCCCACGATCACCACGAACGACATCAAGAATGGCATGGCCCTCGACATCGAAGGCGTGCTGTTCGAAATCGTTGAGTTCCAGCATGTGAAGCCGGGCAAGGGTGGCGCGTTCGTTCGCACAACCCTCAAGAACGCTCGCAACGGCGCCGTCGTCGAGCGCACCTTCCGTGCCGGTGAAAAAGTCGAGCGAGCGATGATCGATAAGCGGGAGATGCAGTTTCTCTACCGCTCGGGCGATGACTATGTCTTCATGGATAACACGACCTTCGACCAGCTCAACGTCGGCCCATCCTCACTTGGCGATGCCTCTAACTATCTCGTGGAAAATGGTGAGGCTGTTCTCAAGATGTACGGCGACGAGATCGTGGGCATCGAATTGCCAGCTGCGGTCGAATTGAACATTGCTGAAACCGAGCCCGGCATTCAGGGCGATCGTGTTTCAGGTGCTCGTAAACCCGCCACCCTTGAAACTGGGCTTGTCATTCAGGTCCCTCTGTTTGTCGATCCGAATGATCGCGTCAAGGTCGACACCCGCACCGGCGAATATCTGACCCGGGCGTGAGCGAAGACTTCGGTAACGCAACCAATCGACACGACGCTCGCGAGCGCGCTTTTCACCTCCTCTACGAAACCGAGATGAAAGGCAACGCCATTGCAGACGTCCTCGCAGCGTTGCCAGTTGATCCCGATGAGTTCGCGGCTCAGCTTGTGGTTGGAGTGGGGGAGAATCAAGACGACCTCGATGCGGTCATCGCGTCCCATGCCCGCAATTGGGACGTGGATCGTATGCCCGCACTCGATCGAGCAATCCTGCGTTTAGCCACCTACGAACTCATTCACCGGCCCGATGTTCCGACCGCAGTGGTCATCTCCGAAGCGGTGGAATTAGCCAAGTCCTACAGCACCGATGACAGCAGTCGCTATGTAAATGGGGTGCTCTCGGCCGTTGCAGGCGCGGTTCGCTAAGACGCGATAGAGTCTCCTTCTGACCCGTGAAGCGGGTCCCGTGAGGCCCGTACGGACAGGAAGGACCACGAACGTGGCTGAACGCGAACGACGCCTTACGCCCCCATATGGGGGCGTTTTTGTTGCCCGCACCCGGGTCATGACCGCCGATGACATGAAGCGGGCCACCAAACGCATGGCCCACGAAATTATCGAGCGAAACCAGGGACTCGATGACCTCGTCGTCATCGGTTTGCAGACCGGGGGAGTGCCGCTTGCCTCTCGACTCTGCGATGCCCTTGAACTCATCGACGGCACAGAGGTTCCGGTGGGCTGTGTCGATGTCGCGTTCTACCGAGATGACATTGGCCTTCGGCCGGTGTTACCCGAAACCGTTACCGACATTCCCTGCGACCTCGACGGGCGCACCGTGATCCTGGTCGACGACGTGCTCTTCACTGGCCGCACAATCCGAGCAGCGCTCGATGCCCTGTCCGACTACGGACGAGCTCGCGCGGTGCAGCTGGCGGTGATGGTCGATCGAGGTCATAGAGAACTGCCGATCAGACCCGACTATGTCGGCAAGAACCTTCCGACACGACGCGACGAAGCCGTCGATGTCACCGCCGATGGTGTGGATCTCGGGGAGATGGTCAAGTGAATCGACCAGTCACCAACCCACGCCACGGTCGCTTACGCAGCTTGTTGTCGATATCCGATCTTGGTCCCGATGTAGCAACGGGCATCTCCGAGGTCATGACGCTCACCGATTCATTCGTCGAGGTAAGCGAACGGACAATTCCGAAAGTCCCGGCACTGCGCGGTCGCACGGTGGTCTCACTCTTCTTCGAAGATTCCACTCGTACCCGACTCAGCTTTGAAACTGCTGCAAAGCGGCTTTCCGCCGACACCATGAACTTCAGCGTGAGCACTTCTTCGGTGAAGAAGGGGGAGTCACTCCGCGACACGATCGAAACCATCGAGGCCATGGGCGTCGATGCAATCGTTGTTCGGCATGCTTCGGCGGGAGTTCCTCGCCAAATCGCACAATGGGCAACAAGCGCAATTATCAACGCCGGCGATGGATGGCATGAACATCCCACTCAAGCGCTGCTCGACTGCTACACAATTCGCCAGCGGTTGGGCGACATCACCGGAAAGCGAATCGCCATTGTCGGCGACATCCGTCATTCGCGAGTCGCCCGCAGCAACGTCGCAGCCTTTACTGCCCTTGGCGCCGACGTCACCTTGGTCGCACCGCCAACCTTGCTGCCGCCAAGCCTCGAAGGTTGGCCGGTGAAGGTGAGCACCGATATCGATGCCGTACTGCCAACGGTCGATGTTTGCTACATGCTCCGCATGCAGCGTGAACGCATGACCGAGGCGCTTATTCCGACTATTCGCGAATACAGCGCTCGCTACGGACTCAATGAACGGCGCGCGGAGTTGCTTCCGGACCACGCCCTGATCATGCATCCCGGTCCCATGAATCGCGGGGTCGAAATCGATGCTGCGGTTGCCGATCTTCCCAACACCGTCATCGTCGACCAGGTCCGCAACGGAGTCGCGGTGCGCATGGCGGTTCTGTTCCTTCTCCTCGGAAGTGGAACCACGTGGGGAGGCGAAGCCGATGTCTAAGAACTCAAACAACAACGCGACGAACCGAAAGGCAACTGTGCCCGAGTCAGCAGGATGGATTCTCACTGGTGGGCGGGTCGTCGATCGGACCGGTGAACGAATCGCCGACGTCGCAATCGCTCCCGACGGAACGATTGCCGCTGTCGGACTCGATCTTGATCTCAAAGCACTGGGTCTTACGAAGGCACCGGTACTCGACATCACCGGTTGTGTCGTTTCCCCCGGATTCGTCGACATCCACACGCACCTGCGTGAACCAGGCCGAGAAGAAGCAGAAACGATCGAAAGCGGAAGCCGAGCCGCCGCGCTCGGGGGCTACACCGCAGTGGTGGCAATGCCGAACACCGAACCGACCATTGATTCAGTCGCGGTCGTTCGCCAAGTACTCGATGCCGGACTCGCAGCAGGCTTATGCGATGTGCGGTCGTCAGCCTCGATCACTCTCGGCCGCGAAGGCGATGCGCTTTCACCCATGGCAGAGCTCGCTGCGGCCGGCGTTCGAATTTTCACCGACGACGGTTGCGGAGTTCAGAACGATCGACTCATGCGCCGTGCCCTCGAATACGCGTCTGGTTTGCCAGAACCGGTGGTGTTGGCGCAGCACTGTGAAGTGGAAGCGCTGAGTCATGGCGGACACATGCACGAAGGTGAGTGGTCGAGTCGCCTCGGTATCCCCGGCATTCCGGCCGAAGCCGAAGAGCTCATGGTGTTTCGCGACATCGCTCTCTCGCGTCTCACGGGGATGGCAGTGCACTTCCAACATCTCTCGACGAAAGGCGCTGTTGCGCTCGTGCGCGAAGCGAAAGCCAGTGGCCTCAATGTCACGGCTGAAGCGACACCGCATCACTTCACTCTCACTCATGCCGAGGTCGCTTCCTACGATCCAGTCTTCAAAGTCAACCCACCGCTGCGTACTGCTGAAGATGTCGCGGCGGTAAAGGCAGGCTTGGCCGACGGAACCATCGATGCGATTGCCACCGATCACGCTCCCCACACCGACGATGTCAAAGAAGCACCGTTCGATCACGCTCCATGCGGAATGCTCGGGCTCGAAACCGCTCTTGCTCTCGGGATCACCGAACTGGTTGAACCCGGCGTGCTGTCCATGACCGAGTTCATCGCCAAGATGTCTTGGAACCCAGCGGCGATTGCCCGTCTTGATGACGTGCATGGTCGCAATGTCGAAGCCGCCGAACCAGCGCACCTCGTGGTGTTCGATCCAGCCCTCGAGTGGGCAGTCGA
Source organism: Actinomycetota bacterium (assembly GCA_026393455.1). Classification (GTDB taxonomy): domain Bacteria; phylum Actinomycetota; class Acidimicrobiia; order Acidimicrobiales; family Acidimicrobilacustridaceae; genus Acidimicrobilacustris. The sequence continues at coordinate 21,814 of JAPLAE010000097.1, read as the reverse complement.
CCCATCGGCACTCGCAAGTAAATCCAACAACACGCCATATGCAGGGCGCGTCGTGCGCGGAAAGGTGCGACACACGTTCCTATGTGGCGTCCCAACCGTTCTCGATGGAGAGGCACAACGATGAGCAGTATCGAAGAAGCACTGCTGGTTCTCGCCGACGGCACTGTGTTCGAGGGTGAATCAATTGGGGCTCAGCGTGCTGATCGCATCACCTCTGGCGAAGTTGTCTTCAACACCGCCCTCACTGGGTATCAAGAGATCATCACCGATCCTTCCTACGCCGGACAGCTCATCACGTTCACCTATCCACATATCGGCAACTACGGCGTCACAGCGTTCGACGACGAATCCCGCCGACCGTTTACCCGGGGCATCATCATTCGCGACATGGCTCGGCGTCGCAGCAACTGGCGCTCCGAAGGCGATCTGCAATCGTTTCTTCAGAACGCTGGAGTCCCCGGCATTGCCGGTATCGATACGAGGCGGCTCACTCGTCATATCCGCGATCTCGGTGCAATGCCTGGCGCATTCGGTACGGCGTCTGAATCGGCGTTGCTCGCTGCGGCAAAAGCCGAACACGGAACAAGTGGCGTCGATCTCGTTGATTTGGTGACCTGCGACTCTTCGTATGACTATGCATTCACCGGGCCGAGTGGCCGCACGCCGAAACGTGTTGTGGCCTATGACTTTGGAATAAAGACCACGATCCTGCGTCATCTCTCGGGTATCGCAACTGTCGAAGTCGTGCCCGCAGGCACGCCGGCCTCAGAGGTTCTGGCTCGCAATCCCGATGGTGTGTTTCTTTCAAATGGTCCTGGCGATCCCGCTGCAGTGGTCGGAGCTCCGCAGATCATCGACGGGTTGTTGGGTGAAGTCCCGATCTTCGGTATTTGCCTCGGTCACCAATTGCTCGCAACCGCACTTGGGGCCGAGACCTACAAACTTCCGTTCGGTCATCATGGCGGAAATCACCCCGTGCGACGTCTCGACACAGGAACCGTCGAGATCACCAGTCAAAATCACAATTACGCAGTCGACGACGGTTCGCTTGGCAAAAAAGTCGAGGTCACGCATCGAAATCTCAACGATGGCGTTGTCGAAGGCCTTCGTAGCCTCGATCTCCCAGCCTTCAGTGTGCAGTACCACCCCGAAGCTGGGCCTGGTCCGCACGATGCTGCGTACTTGTTCACCATGTTCGATGAACTTATGGATTCTGTGAAGGGAACCAACTGATGCCGCGGCGTAATGACATCAAAACCATTCTGCTGATCGGTTCCGGTCCGATCGTTATCGGTCAGGCATGCGAATTCGATTACTCAGGAACGCAAGCATGTCGAATCCTTCGTGAAGAGGGCTACCGGGTCGTACTCGCAAATTCGAACCCCGCCACGATCATGACCGATCCAGATTTCGCCGACGCGCGAACGCGAGCGTCCCGACGCGCTGTTGCCGACGCTCGGAGGTCAGACCGCCCTCAACCTCGCCATGGCTCTTGAAGAAGCAGGAGTGCTTGCTCAGTACGACGTGGAAATGATCGGCGCAGATGCGCTCGCCATTGCCACAGCGGAAGATCGCGAATTGTTTAAACAAGCCATGGCCGAAATTGGCCTCGCCACTCCAATCTCCGGTTCAGCGCACAACCTCGATGAGGCCATGGTGGTTATCGGCTCTATCGGACTCCCGGCGGTTATTCGTCCGGCGTACATCTTGGGCGGACGCGGAACCGGCATTGCATCGACGATGGAAGAGTTCGAAAAGATCGCCGCCTACGGCCTCGAGTCGAGCCCTATCTCCGAGATCTTGATTGAAACCTCGATTGCAGGTTGGAAAGAATACGAACTTGAAGTGATGCGCGATCACGCCGACAACTGCGTGATCGTTTGCTCCATCGAAAATATCGACCCGATGGGCGTACATACCGGTGACTCCATCACCGTCGCTCCGGCTCAGACCCTTTCGGACCACGAGTACCAGCTCATGCGCGACGCAGCGTTTGCAGTGATGCGCCGAGTGGGCGTCGAAACCGGCGGCTCGAACGTGCAGTTCGCCGTGAATCCCGAAAACGGCGACATGGTTGTTATCGAAATGAACCCGCGAGTTTCTCGCTCCTCTGCGCTCGCCTCGAAAGCAACAGGGTTTCCGATTGCCAAGATCGCCGCGCGCCTAGCGGTTGGCTACACCCTCGATGAAATTCCGAATGACATCACCAAGATGACCCCAGCGTCATTCGAACCCACCATCGATTACGTGGTCACAAAGATCCCGCGTTGGGCATTCGAGAAATTCCCAGGTACGAGTGGCGTGCTGGGTACTCAGATGCAGTCGGTAGGAGAAGTGATGGCCATCGGCCGCACCTTCCCCGAATCGTTGCAAAAGGGATTGCGATCGCTTGAACAAGGTCGCTTTGGTCTGAACTGTGATCCAGGCGAGGCGGAATACGACGACATGCCGCTCGATGAGCTCCTTGCTCAGGCATGCATTGGTACCCCGGATCGAATTTTCCAACTCGAAGCCGTGATGCGTCGCGGAAAATCCATCGACGAGGTGTACGCCGCGACCAAGGTCGATCCATGGTTCCTCGATCAAATGTGCGCGATCACCGAAGAACGTGCGCATCTTTCCGAAGTCGGTTTCAACGACCTCACGCGTCTTGGCTGGCGTCGGGCGAAACGTTTGGGCTTCTCCGATGCGCAGCTGGCCTGGCTTTGGAATCGCACCGAGGCCGAAGTGCGCACTCGTCGCCTTGAACTTGGTGTCGTACCTACCTATAAGACGGTCGACACTTGCGCTGCCGAATTCGATGCAAAGACGCCGTACCACTACTCAACATGGGAAGACACCGACGAGGTATCGCCTTCGGAGCGCAAGAAGGTCATCATCCTTGGTTCCGGACCGAATCGAATCGGCCAAGGAATTGAATTCGATTACTGCTGTGTCCACGCTTCCTTCGCTCTGCGCGATGCCGGCTTCGAAACCATCATGGTGAACTGCAATCCGGAAACGGTTTCAACCGATTACGACACCAGTGATCGCCTCTACTTCGAACCGCTTACCCACGAAGATGTGATGAACGTCATTGATGCGGAAAAGCCAGTGGGTGTCATCGTGTCGCTTGGCGGACAAACCCCGCTCAAGCTGTCCAACACACTTCCGGCCGAACTCATTGCCGGAACTTCTCCTGCGTCGATCGATGCGGCAGAAGACCGCGAACTCTGGAATGCACTTTGTGCGCGTCTCGAGATACCGCAACCTGCTGGTGGCACTGCAGCCACTATCGATGCGGCTCTCGCCATCACGACTCGAATTGGGTACCCGGCACTTGTTCGTCCCAGCTATGTGCTTGGTGGCCGAGCGATGGAAATCGTTTACGACGACGAAGGCCTTCGTGCCGCCATGGCGCAACTCGCGAGTTTCGGCAGTCTCGGAAAAGAAGGCGGACTTTCCGCCGAGCGTCCCGTGCTTGTCGATCGCTTCCTCGAAGACGCAACGGAAGTCGATGTTGACTCGATCCGCGACGCAACCGGTGACTTTGTCATCGGCGGAATCATGGAACACGTCGAAGAAGCCGGTGTGCATTCAGGCGACTCCGCCTGTGTCATTCCGCCGTATTCACTCTCGGCCGAAACGATGGCGGTGCTTGCCGACTACAGCCAGCGCATCGCGAACGCCCTAGGTGTCATCGGACTTCTCAATGTGCAGTACGCAGTGAAAAGCGGACAGGTCTTTGTGATCGAAGCTAACCCTCGTGCTAGCCGGACGGTGCCGTTCGTCGCCAAAGCCACGGGTGTCCCGCTGGCGAAGGTGGCAGCCCGAGTCATGCTCGGTGCAACGCTTGCAGAACTGCGCACAGAAGGTTTGCTGTCTGAACCGGTGCAGGGAGATCACATCGCCGTCAAGGAAGCAGTGCTTCCCTTCAGTCGTTTCCCAGAAGCCGACGCGTTGCTTGGTCCTGAGATGCGTTCAACCGGCGAAGTTATGGGCATCGATCTGACCTTCGGTCTGGCTTTCGCAAAGAGCCAGCTTGCTGCCGGCACAAATCTTCCGACATCCGGAATGGTGTTTCTTTCGCTTGCCGATCGAGACAAAAAAGTTGGCGTGAAAACCGCACAGCGTTTCCGCGAACTCGGATTCTCGATTGCGGCCACTTCGGGTACCGCCGACTACCTGACTCGTAACGGCGTTGAGGTCACAACAGTCGTGGCCAAGCTAGGCGAACCCGACGGTCAGGACGCGGTCGATCTCATCGAAAGTGGCGAGGTTGTTCTCGTAGTGAATTCGCCTCGGGGCCGCGGACCTCGTGCCGATGGTGCGCACATCCGCGCTGCAGCCGGCAAACACAACATCCCACTTCTTACCACAGCAGCGGCAGGTCTGGCTGCAGTGAACGGCATGGCCGATCGCGGATCTCATCCACTTGAAGTGCGCTCGCTGCAGGAATACCACCAAGGCGTGCGTCGTGGGGGAGCAGCCTGATGGCACGGCGCCGGGGTTCCAAGGGGTCAGTGGATCTCACAACAACTGTCGGTTCACTTACGTTAGCCAACCCCGTAATGACGGCGTCCGGAACCGCTGGACACGGCGACGAACTCGGGGCCTATGTCGACCTTTCGACATTGGGTGCTGTGGTCGTAAAATCGCTGTCGCCAGAACCGTGGGCCGGAAACGCTGCGCCACGCGTTCATGAAACCCCTGCGGGCATGATTAATAGCGTCGGACTGCAAGGTCCTGGCGTGCGCAAGTGGCTCGAAGAGGAACTTCCGGCCGTCATCGCTACTGGGGCAACGGTGGTGGCCAGTATTTGGGGAACAACGATCGAGGACTATGCGCTAGCTGCAGAGCTCCTGCGAGACGCACCCGCCGAAGTTGTTGCTGTCGAAGTAAATGTGTCGTGTCCGAACCTTCACGATCGCAATCGGATGTTTGCCCATGCTCCCGAAACAACTGCAGAAGCGATTCAAGCTGCTTCAGTTTGCGGCCGTCCGATGTGGGCGAAGCTCAGTCCAAATGTTTCCGATCTCGCGTCCATCGCGAAGGCAGCACACTCTGCGGGTGCCGACGCGGTCACACTCGTCAACACCGTTCTCGGAATGGCCATCGATACAGAGACGCGCACCTATCGACTCGGTGGCGGAGGCGGCGGACTTTCTGGACCAGCCATTCATCCCGTTGCCGTTCGAGCAGTACACGATGTGCACGCGGCATATCCCGAAATTCCGATCATCGGTGTCGGCGGAGTTGCTCGCGGTGTCGATGCAATCGAATTGATGATGGCCGGTGCAAGCGCGATTCAAGTCGGAACCGCGTCATTCGCTGACCCTCGAAGTGTTGCCCGAGTTCTTGATGAGATCGAAGCATGGTGCGCTGAACGAAGTGTTGCTTCGGTTCGCGAACTGATCGGAGTTGTTCATGGCCGCTGAAATCGTTGACTTCTCTAGTGGTGCACCCGAAGCCATCCGTTCTCGTCTCGCCCTTGCGCTCGATGTCGACGATGTTGTCGGAGCTCGACGTCTCGCGCACCTCTTACGACCATGGTTTGGCGTGGCAAAAGTAGGTTTGGAGCTGTTCAGCGCAGCAGGACCGGAAGCCATCGAAGCAATGATCGAGGACGGGTTCGCCGTCTTTGCCGATCTGAAATTGCTCGACATCCCGACCACGGTTAACAAAGCCGCACGCGTCATGGGTTCGTTAGGCGTCTCGTATCTGACCGTGCACACGCGAGCAGGCGTCGATCATCTGCGTGCTGGAGTCGAAGGCGTTGCTGCTGGGGCATCGGCGGCGGGACTGCCCTCACCGATCTGCCTTGGCATCACCGTTCTTACAAGTGAGCAGGCCGATCTCGCAGCGCTCGAACAGCGCGTCGGCATTGTCCTCGAAGCAGGTTGTGGAGGCTTGGTGTGCGCGGCGAGTGATCTCGCAATCGTTCGCTCACAAGCCCCAGATGTCGTCACCGTTGTGCCCGGGATCCGACCAGCGGGAGTAAGCGTCGACGATCAGGCTCGACCGGCTACACCTGCATCGGCGATTGCGTCAGGCGCCGACGTTCTCGTCATAGGGCGAGCCGTAACCCATGCCGAGGACCCCATTCAGGCGGCAATTTCTATCGCTGCCGAGGTTGCTGCTGCCATTGGCTGAGGCGCAATGGCCTCCGCCCGGACGGGTGTCGGAGGGCAACGGCTAGGGTCTCCGCCATGCCGCAGCCTCCTGCTCTCACTCCTGAACAACGGCAGGCCGCGCTCGCGAAGGCCGCCGAAGCGCGTCGAGCCCGCGCCATCGTCAAAGACAAATTGAAAACTGGTGAGCTCGTGTTCGCTCAGGTTCTCGAACTTGCCGGTACCGATGAACTAGTTGCCGGTATTAAAGTGATGGCCATTCTCGAATCGCTTCCCGGTGTCGGAAAGGTCAAAGCTCGTCGAGCCATGACCGAGATCGGTATCGCCGATACTCGTCGACTCCGAGGATTAGGCGATCAGCAACGCAAGGCCCTGCTGGGCGCGTTCGGTAACTGATTCCGCACTCGTGATCATTGTCGTTTGTGGACCAGGGGGAGTAGGCAAGGGAACGGTTGTCGCTCGCCTGATCGACGCCGATCCGTCTCTGTGGCTTTCGCGTTCGTGGAGTACCCGTGAACGACGCCCGAGTGAGCGTGAAGATGCCTACATCTGGGTGACTCGAGAGGAATTCGAGGCCCACGTCGCAGCGGGTGGATTCCTTGAATATGCCGAGTTCCTCGGAAATTTCTATGGAACCCCTTGGCCTGAAGGTGCCGATGACAGGGACGTGATCCTCGAAATCGATGTTCAGGGCGCTGCGCAGGTCCTCGAACGGGTTCCCGATTGCCTCTTTGTGCTCCTTGAACCCCCATCAGCCGAAGTTCAGGCCGAACGACTCCGTGGCCGTGGCGACCCGCCGGAGCAGGCCGAACGCCGCATTGCGGTGGCTCAGGCCGAATTAGCCGAAGGTCGTCGTCTCGGAGCGATCTGCATTGTCAACGACGATCTCGAGCGCACCGTGGCCGAGGTTGCTGCTCTGATTGCAGAGCGGCGATCGGCCTAAAAGAACCGCCCGATACCCATCGCCACCCGGCAATGTGGCCCGGAGGGGGTACTGCGGTAGGCTCGTCCCTCCTCTCCGAGGCCGATTGTTCGGTGCCGTAGAGCGAGAGATTGTTCTTGTCAGTCCGTCCCCAATCCGTAACGAAGGTGTGCTGTGGCTCAGATTCATGACTCAATGGTGGATCCCCGTATCGAGGTTCTTCTTTCGAAGGTCGATTCGCGTTTCACGCTCGTGTCACTCGGCGCCATGCGCGCACGGCAGATCAACGCCTACTTCAACCAACTTGGCGAAGGACAGGGCTCAAACGTTCCGCCGCAGGTCACCTCACTGGCCCGTAAGCCGCTATCGATCGCGTTTGAAGAAATCTCTGCGGACATGATCATCCCCGTGCGCGTTGATCCCAACGAGGTCCTTCTCGAGGACGTCGTCGAGGGCATCGACGAAACCGTCGAACTGGCTGAAGCCGTCGACGAAGCACCCGAGGCAGACTGACCGACCTGTTGTCGGTTCTGCGGGTATGACCCTCGCATCCCGTCGCATCGTCCTGGGAGTAACCGGGGGCATTGCCGCATACAAGGCGGTCGACGTTTGTCGTCGTCTTGTCGATGCTGGCGCGCATGTCGTACCGATCATGACTGAAGGTGCAAGGCACTTCATCGGCGAGACAACGCTGTCGGCGCTTGCATCCGAAAAAGTGCAAACCTCGCTCTGGGATGAATCCTCGCCCATTCCGCATACTCGTCTTGGTCAGGACAACGATCTCATCGTGGTCGCACCGGCCACTGCTCGATTGATCTCGGCCTATGCCCACGGCTATTCCGATGATCTTCTGACAGCCACCCTCATTGCCACCCGAGCTCCAGTTGTCATCTGCCCCGCGATGCATACCGAGATGTGGGAGCACCCTGCAGTGCAGGACAATCTTGCGCTGCTCGCGTCGCGCGGCGTCATCATTGTGCCTCCGGGCGAAGGTCGCCTTGCCGGTGGTGATATCGGCACTGGTCGCCTTGCCGAACCGGCCGACATCGTGGCCGCAATCGAACGAGCGCTCTCGGCGAACGACGATTTAGCGGGTGTGCGGGTGCTTGTGACCGCAGGAGGAACTCGCGAAGCGATCGATCCGGTGCGAGTGATTACGAATCGCTCGTCAGGCAAGCAGGGCTATGCAATTGCTGCAGAAGCGCTCTCACGTGGAGCGAAGGTCACGCTTGTGACCACTGCGAGTCTGCCCGCTCCAGTAGGCGTTGACGTTGTTGAGGTTGTGAGCGCTGCCGAAATGGAAGCCGCCGTGATGCCCCGAGCCGATGCGCACGATGTCATCGTGATGGCTGCAGCGGTTGCTGACTTCCGTCCGGCCACGATTGCGGCACACAAAATCAAAAAGGATGAACTGGGCACGCAAGGCGAGTCCCGAATCGTTCTTGAACCAACACACGATTTCCTTGTTGATCTTGGTCAGCGCAAAGCTCCCGGACAAGTCATCGTGGGCTTTGCCGCCGAAACGACAAACGTCGTAGAAAATGCGCGCGGCAAACTCCAGCGCAAGAACCTTGATCTGATCGTGGCCAACGATGTCAGTGCCGTTGGCGTCGGATTCGAACACGACACCAACGCAGTGACGATTCTTTCGGCTACTTCCGACGATGTCAGCGTTGGCCTCACCGACAAACGAGCGGTCGCCAAGGCGGTCCTCGATGCTGTCGTGGCGCTGAGGTCCGACCGCTGAGGGCCTCGACCCGACTAGGTTTCCCCCCGAACCAATCACACAGGAGCTTCCCGTGAGCAGCTGGACTTTCACCTCAGAATCGGTCACCGAGGGTCATCCCGACAAGATGGCCGATCAGATCTCCGACGCGATTCTCGACGCCATGCTGGCCAACGACCCAATGAGTCGTGTCGCATGCGAGACCCTCGTGACCACAGGCTTGGCCATCATCGCCGGCGAGGTTACGACCACGGGTTACGTCGACATTCCGAGCATTGTGCGCGACACCATCAAGGGCATCGGTTACGACCGCGAGTCCTATGGCTACGACGGCGAAACCGTTGGCGTCATGGTGAGCCTCGATGCGCAGTCTTCCGATATCGCCCAAGGTGTTGACGACTCCGAAGAGGTTCGCACCGGTACTTCCGGCGAGGACATCCTCAATAAGCAGGGCGCGGGCGACCAAGGAATGATGTTCGGTTACGCGTGCAACGAAACCGATGTGCTTATGCCACTTCCGATTCACGTTGCCCATCGCATGGCCGAGCGTCTTGCCGATGTCCGCAAGGCCGGAACAGTTCCGTATCTTCGTCCCGATGGCAAAACGCAGGTCACCTTCGATTACGAAAATGGCAAGCCAGTTCGTTTGCGCACGGTCCTGATCTCAACGCAGCACGATGAAGGTATCGATCGCGAAGACGCGATTCGCCCCGACCTCATCGAACACGTCATTCGACCAGTCATCCCCGCACAGTTCGCGAATGACGATTATCAGGTGCTCGTGAATCCGACTGGCCGATTCGTCATCGGCGGTCCTGTCGGCGATGCCGGGCTTACCGGTCGCAAAATCATCGTCGACACCTACGGCGGCATGGCTCGTCACGGTGGCGGCGCATTCTCGGGCAAGGATCCTTCAAAGGTCGATCGCTCCGCTGCCTATGCCGCTCGTTGGGTTGCCAAGAACGTCGTGGCCGCTGGCGCTGCCGATCGTTGTGAAGTTCAGGTTGCCTACGCCATTGGTGTTGCGCACCCGGTTTCGATCATGGTCGAAACCTTCGGCACCAACACGGTTGACGAAGAGAAGATCGCCGCAGCAGTGCGCGACGTCTTCGACCTTCGTCCCGCAGCGATTGCTCGCGATCTCGACCTTCGCAAGCCCCGTTACAAGCAGACCGCGGCCTATGGCCACTTCGGTCGCACAGGCGATGCGTTCACCTGGGAACGTACCGATCGCGTCGATGCTCTCAAGTCGGAACTCGGTCTCTGATTCTCTTGGGTCACTCGGAGCGGCGCTGAAATGGCCGCCGATCCGCAACAACCTTCGCTGTCATTTGAGCCGCCACAGTCGGAGGGCTCAAATGAGTCTGACGTCGAGATCACGATTGCTCCCGAGGGAACGGTTGCAGACATCGACCTGTCTGATCAACACGTTGTACGCGTGCGGCCCGATGTGCCGGCGATCGACAAAACGTTCGATTATCTCGTTCCGCCGCAGATGTCTGAGCAGATTCGCGTTGGCACGATCGTGCGCATTGCTCTGCATGGTCGTCGCGTCGGTGGGTGGGTTGTCGAAGACCGAGTCCATCCGCCAAAAGGCGTAAAACTCCAGTCGCTGGCGAAAGTATCGGGATGGGGGCCGCCGCCCGAACTGTTTGATCTCGCCGAGTGGGCCTCGTGGCGATGGGCTGGTCGACCAGCAGCGCTGCTGAACACTGCATCACCATCGGCAGTCGTGCGTGGTTTGCCACGTGCGCCGGTGAGAACTCCACCGCCGGCCCCGATCGGATCAGACGAGGTTCACGATCTCGCCCAAGAGGCGCTGGCTGGCGGTGTTGCCACTCTTCGCCTTGCGCCTGCAGTCGACCCATATCCGTTACTTCTTGCCGCTGCCGCCCTTGGTCCAATCCTTGTTGCTGCTCCGGTTGCTTCGACGGCGCGACACCTTGGGGTTCGGCTGCGCAGGGCTGGACTTCCCGTCGCGCTCCTTCCCGACGATTGGTCACTCGCGCGCGCTGGATGGGCGAATGTTTTTGGTTCGCGTTCGGCTGCATTCGCACCGATCGCTTCACCGGCGGCAATCGTTGTCCTCGACGAACACGATGAATCGTTTCAGCAAGAGCAAGCTCCGACATGGAATGCGCGTGATGTGTTGATTGAACGAGCACGACGAGCGGGTATTCCTTGTGTTTTGGTGAGTCCGACGCCATCGCTTGAGGCCCTCGATGCTGGGCGATTGATTACGCAATCGCGTAGCGCCGAACGAGCAGGTTGGCCGCTTGTCGATCTCATCGACAGGCGTGACGAGCCGCCAGGTTCAGGTCTGTTTAGCGAACGCTTGGTCGACGCGTTGCGTAGCGATGGCCGAGTGGTGTGCATTTTGAATCGAAAAGGACGTTCGCGGCTTTCGTCATGCGCTGCGTGCGGTGAGGTCGCAGCATGTGAGAAGTGCGCGGCAGCGGTGGTGCAGGGAGATGATGGATCTCTTGTTTGTCTTCGCTGCGACACCGTTCGCCCATTGCTCTGCGTCAAGTGCGGCGGCACAAAGATGAAGAACCTGCGCGCCGGCGTGAACCGTGTCCGAGAGGAACTCGAAGCTCTTGTGCGCGAACCAGTCGCTGAGCTCACCGCCGAGCGTGGTACTGATGCAGGTGGAACCGGAACCCGAGTCATCGTGGGTACCGAAGCTGCGCTCTACAGAGTTCACAACGCCGATGTTGTGGCCTTTCTTGATTTCGATCAGGAACTTCTTGCTCCTCGATATCGGGCGGCTGAGGAAGCGATGGCACTACTTGCTCGCGCCGCTCGTGTTGTTGGTGGACGTGAGGGCGGAGGTCGTCTGCTTGTGCAGACCCGACTTCCGCATCACGAAGTACTCCAGGGAGCGTTGCTCGCCGAACCCACGAGAGTCTCTGACGCAGAACGAGCCCGGCGTGAGTCGCTCGGCTTCCCGCCAGCCAAGGTGATGGCGTTGATCTCAGGTGCGTCAGCGGAGGCGTGGGTGAGCGCCTTCGTCGCCCCGATCGGCATTGAAGTCCTCGGCCCTGCCGATGGTCGTTGGATCGTGCGTGCGTCCGATCACGACACTCTTTGCAACGCGCTCGCCACTGCAAGCCGGCCATCGGGACGACTCCGTATCGAAGTCGACCCGCTCAGGTTCTAACGCTTCGACCCACGCGACGGTGGAGTCGGAAGTGGCGATCAGTCTTCGGCGGTCCAGCCTGCGCGTCGCGTTTCATACATTGCGATAGCCGCGGCAGTACCGACGTTGAGCGAACCTATCTTTCCTAACTGCGGGATATAGGCAAGGGCATCAGCGCCGGCAAGCAGGTCTTTTGAAAGTCCGCGATCCTCGTGGCCCATCACGATGCAAATGTTGCCTGAAAGGTCAGTCTCATGGAGCGGCACGGCACCTTCGGCAAGTTCGACACCAACAATCTGATAGCCAGCGGCATGAGCTGCAGCGAGTGCTTCGGTTGAAGTTTCGCAAGCTGTCGTGGTGACGAATTTCTGTGAACCAAGCGCAGTCTTCTGAACTTTGGCATCGGTTGGTGAAGGTGAACCCACAAGCCACAGGTGATCGACGCTGTAGGCGGCTGCGGTTCTGAGGATGGAGCCGAGATTGAAGGGGTTCTGCACACCGTCAAGCATCAGTGCCATTTTGCGATCGTTTTTTCGCCGCCAGTCGCGGTGCAAACGTTTGAGTTCTGTGCCACCAAGATTTCGAGTCATCGGGCCTTCACTTCAAGTAGTCGATATCCCGCGCGCGAACACACGCGAGTGGTGCCCCAACCTTGGGCCGTCATCCAATCAGCAAGAGAATCAGCTCCGAGGTGACGTTGCACCACGAGCCATGCCATTCCCGATGGCGTAAGTCGATCGAGCCACACCGTGAGCATGTGATGCATCGCCGGTTTGCCGATTCGGATCGACGGGTTTGACCACAGGCCGTCGAATTGAGTGGTGCGCAAGGCCACAAGGTCTTCGGGAGTTCCGTCGATGGCGGTTCCGTCCGCGTCAACTACGACTGCGTGGATATCGGGACATTCATTTGCCGCGCCGTTTTTTGCGGTGAGTGCGACCGCACGTTCGTTGAGATCGACCGCCCATACCGAGCTCGTGGGCGAGCGGCGGGCAAGGCTCACAGCTATCGGCCCGTAACCACAGCCAAGGTCGCAAACATTGGTCATCGAAGGAGTGGGGTGGGGGGCCTCTTGTAAGAGCAGGCGGGTTCCTGCATCAATGCGGCTCTGTGAAAAAACACCGCGGTCGGTCGTGAACTGGAGTTCAAGGTCTGCGAGTGAGAGTCGGATCTCTTGCTCGGCAGAATCCACCGCTGGAGTCCGGGAGAAGTACTGAGACGATGGACCGGACATGTGACGACGCTACCCTTGAGGCATGGCTCCGCACTTGATCCGCATCATCGGTGATCCCGTGCTTACGCAACGCGCCACCGAGGTAACAAACGTCGATGGCGCATTCGCCAAACTCGTGCAGGACATGTTCGGCACGATGTACGAAGCCCCTGGGGTCGGTCTGGCTGCTCCCCAGATAGGCGTGCAGAAACGATTCTTCGTCTTTGACTACGACGATGAGCCCGGCGTGATCATTAATCCAGTCATTGTGGAAACTCGCGGAGAAGCGGAATTCTCCGAGGGTTGCCTCTCAATTCCGGGCTGACATTTCGACATCATCCGCCCCGCCGAGATCCACGTGAAGGGCTACGACCTCGACGGCAACGAACTCGATCTCGAACTCGATGACTTCGCCTCTCGAGTCTTCCAACACGAGATCGATCACCTCGAGGGCATTCTCATGGAGAAGTACCTGACGGCTGAGCAGCTTGCCGAAGCAAGATCAACTCTGCGCGAGTTACGCGCTCGCGGTGTCGGGCAACTCCCCGAGCCCGAGGTCGGCGTCGGCCGATTGCGGATTCTCTGAGTACCTCATGACCGAACCGAATCTGGCGCGTCCGCCGGCTCGCATTCAACGGCTCGCGTATCTTGGAACACCTGATGTTGCCGTAGAGCCCCTTCGGGCGCTTGTCGCTGCAGGTTTCGACATCGACATCGTCATTTCCGGCGCCGATAAACGGCGGGGCCGGGGGAGTGAGAGTTCACCTTCGCCGGTTAAGGCTGCTGCCATCGAGATGGGACTATCTGTTTCCGATCAACTTGATGATGTCCTCGGTGCCAATGTTGATCTCGCCGTCGTTGTTGCCTACGGCCGAATCATCCCGGTAACAGTTCTCGAAATCGTGCCGATGATCAACATTCATTTTTCGTTACTCCCGCGTTGGCGTGGTGCTGCTCCTGTTGAAAGAGCCCTTCTTGCTGGCGATACAGAGACGGGTGTTGCTCTGATGGACATCGGGGTCGAACTCGATACCGGCGACGTTTATGCAGAGTCGAGAACGGAGATCGTCGATAACGACACGTTGACTTCGCTTCGCGAGCGCCTCGTGCAAATGGGCGCAACCCTGTTGGTCGATTCCTTGAAGCAAGGACTTTCTGTGCCGCGACCCCAAACAGGCGACATCTCCTATGCGAAGAAGATTACGTCTGCGGAGCTGCAGATTGACTGGGCTAGCGCTGCTCATGAAGTGGACCGACTCGTGCGGCTTGGCGGTGCGTGGACAACGTTTCGTGGGACACGTCTAAAAATCCACGAGGTGTCTGTAGTCGCGGCTCAGGGAACACCCGGATCGATCGATGGGCTTGTTGTGGCATGCGGCGAAGGTGCGGTTGAGCTCCTTGTGGTGCAGCCCGAAGGCAAAGCGAGGCAAGACGCGAACTCTTGGAAAAACGGCGCTCGCGTAACTTCTACCGATCGATTGGGTCTATGACCGAGCCAGCGAAAAAGAAACCTGTTCGCAAGCCCTCAGATGTAGCGGGTGTTGCTGCTCGTCAACTTGCCGCCGAAGCGCTTCTTCGGATTGAGCGCGATGGCGCCTATGCGAACATCGTGCTTTCGCCACTTCTTGATTCGAGTGGGCTCGAGCAGCGCGACAAGGGGTTCGTTACCGAGCTGGTCTACGGAACGACGCGTATGCGCCGGTCGTGTGATTGGTTGGTGGACCGTTTCCTCCCTGATCCTGAACGTGTTGACCTCGTTGCTCGCACGTGGCTTCGACTCGGCGCATTCCAACTGGCCTTTCTGGGAACGCCACCACATGCCGCCGTGGGTGCGACGGTAGAAGCTGCCCCGAAGAAGATCAGCGGTCTGTGCAATGCGGTATTGCGCAAGGTGTCGACATCGTTGCCAGTGGTTTGGCCCTCAGACGAGGTTCGGCTTTCCCAGCCCGATTGGTTGGTGGCTCGGCTTTCCGAGGACCTAGGGCGTGAACGCGCACTCGCGGCGCTCGAAGCAATGAACGAAGCAGCGTCGGTTACGACTCGCGACGATGGGTACATCCAAGACGAAGGATCACAACTCGTTGCCGCAGCGGTTGACGCGGAACCCGGCGACTTGGTCCTTGATATGTGCGCAGCACCGGGTGGGAAGGCGACAGCGATAGTGAGCCAGGGCGCAATCGTGGTTGCTGCAGACATGCGACCGTCCAGGTTGACGCTGTTGTCCACCAATCGCGATCGACTCGATATCAGCCCGACCGACATGCACATCGTGGGTGCCGATGGAACATCGCCTCCATTTCGACGCAACAGTTTTGATCGAGTGCTTCTCGACTCACCGTGCTCGGGTCTCGGGGCTCTGCGTCGCCGGCCCGACGCGCGCTGGCGCATCACGCAGAACGACATCAACACCCTCGTCGAAATCCAACGGCGCTTGTTTGCTCAAGCACTCGAATTAACGCGACCGGGCGGCGAGGTTGTCTACAGCGTCTGCACGATTACGTCGGCGGAAACACTTGGGCTCGATGAATGGGTTGCGAAGAATTATCCGCAGCTCATCGCCCGTCCGCTTGAGGCTGCTCCCTGGACGCCATTGGGTCGAGGAGCGATTCTGCTTCCACAAGATGAGGGAACTGATGGCATGTATATCCTTCGCCTTCGTGTGCCTGCCGATGAGGAAGTAGCGAACCTATGACTGACCATGCTGCGATGACGACACCGGCTGCAGGTTTGTTGGCCAAAGTATTGACGGTCTCCGATGGCGTGGTTGCGGGAACTCGCGAAGACAAAAGTGGCGCGGCACTTATTGATCGTCTCACTGTCGAAGGTTTTGTGATTGCGGAACACCGCGTCGTCGCTGACGGAATTCAAACAGTGGGTGAAGCAGTGTTTGAAATGTCTGAAGGATTCAACGGTCTCGTGGTGACGACTGGTGGAACTGGTTTCGGGCCGCGCGATCTTTCACCGGAGGGCACCCGCATGGTGCTCGATCGCGAAGCTCCTGGTTTCGCCGAAGCGATGCGTGCAGTAAATCCACTCGGTCGACTTTCTCGGGCGGTCGCAGGTACTCGCGGTCAAGCCCTTGTCGTGAATACCCCTGGCTCGACTTCTGGTGCGATCGAGTGTCTCGAAGCCATTCTCGATGTCATTCCTCATGCCATTCGATTATTGGCCGGGGACTGACGAACACGCTCACGAATACGGTGTGACTGGGTGACGTCGGGGACGGACTGAACTGGTTCTGAGTGCAGCCGGTACGATTGGCCTATCGCGACCATCTCTACTGACGAGGCCCGCATGGGCCAGGCGATGACCGCCGCGGCAACCGTTCGGCGGCGTGTCGCGCCCCGTCCTTGGGTCGGTGCTGTTGTTGTTCCGGCGGGCGAACTCACGCATTCTGGGTTCGAGGGCGCCACCGATGGACGTGAGGGCGCACACGCTGAAGTGGTTGCACTGGCTGCTGCAGGAGATGCTGCGAAAGGTTCAACGCTCTACGTCACGCTCGAACCGTGCTCGCATCACGGTCGCACGCCGCCTTGCGCCGAAGCGATCATCGCTGCGGGTGTCGCGAAGGTAGTTATTGGTGTCTCCGATCCCGATTCGAATGTCGCAGGAGCGGGCATCGCTCTCTTGCGTGAAGCGGGCATCGAAGTTTCTGTTGGCTGTTGTGCAGACGAGGTTTCGCAGCAACTTGCTCCGTATCTCCGTCACCGTTCTACTGGCCGCCCGTTTGTTGTTCTCAAATTGGCATCGACGCTTGATGGTCGAACCGCTGCAGCCGATGGGACCTCGCGGTGGATCACTGGTGACCAAGCACGGCTCGACGCGCATCGTCTTCGAGCCGATAGCGATGCGGTACTCGTTGGCGCTGGCACAGTCCGTGCCGATGATCCGGCGCTTACGGTTCGACTGCCAAACGATGAGCGTCATCCCGATGACACCGAACCGCTCCGAGTGGTTTTGGGTTCGGCCCCGTCTGGTGCTGCAGTGCAACCGTGCGTAGAGCTTTCAGGCGATCTAGGCACGATCCTCGACGATTTGGGTGGCCGTGGGGTGCTGCAACTGATGGTTGAGGGCGGAGCAACGGTGGCGAAGGCCTTTCACGAGGCCGGTTTGGTCGATCGATACGTTCTCTATGTAGCTCCAGCGTTTTTCGGGGGCGACAACGCTCAAGGCCTGTTTGTCGGTCCTGGGGCCAACTCAATAAACGAGCTCTGGCGGGGTCGAATTGTGGACCTGGCTCGGGTGGGGGACGATCTTCGGCTGGAGATTGAGGCCTGATCATGTTCACCGGAATCATTGAAGAACTCGGAACCGTGGCATCTCGTGATGGCTCGCGTCTGCGCATCAACTGCGCAAATGTGCTCGAAGGCGCTTCCATCGGTGATTCAACTGCGGTGAACGGTTGCTGCCTGACCATCGTGGCCTTCGATGCCACCCACGGGTGGTGGGAAGCCGATGTCAGCGATGAAACCTTCACACGCACCAATCTCGGCGCGCTCGAAGTTGGCGATCCAGTAAATCTTGAGCGCCCAGTGCGACTTGCAGACCGGCTCGGCGGTCACCTCGTGCAAGGTCACGTCGACGCCGTGGGTGAAATCGTTCGCTCAGTTCCTGACCTACAGATCCGCATGCCGACCTCGCTACTGCGTTATGTGGTCGAAAAAGGTTCGATCACTGTTGACGGAATTTCGCTCACAGTTGTGAAGCCACTCGATGACGGCTTTACCGTTGCGGTTATTCCCCACACTTCTGCAGTCACGACACTTGGCCACAAAGGTCCTGGCTCGCCAGTAAACCTCGAAGTCGATGTCATGGCGAAATACACAGAACGTCTTATCGAAGCGCAATTTGCTTCACTCACCCGGTCCGAGGAGGACTGATGTCTAAACAGGAACGTTCCGATTGGTCCGAGCACTTCGCCACCATTCCCGACGCCATTGCTGCGATCGCTCGCGGCGAAATCGTTGTTGTAGTCGATGATGAAGATCGAGAGAATGAAGGCGATCTCATCATGGCGGCCGAATCGGCCACCGCTGAGAAGATCGCGTTCTTCGTTCGTCACACCTCGGGCGTTATCTGCACGCCTCTTACTGGTGAACGCCTCGACGAACTTGAAGTTCCGTTGATGGTTCGCGATAACACCGAAGCGCAACGCACCGCATTCACCTATTCGGTCGACTATCGCCACGACACTTCAACAGGCATTTCGGCTGCCGATCGCGCTGCAACCATTCAAGCGCTCATCGATCCCAAAACTCGTCCGGGCGACCTTGCCCGACCAGGCCACATCTTCCCGCTTCGCTACGCCGAAGGCGGCGTGCTGAAGCGTGCAGGCCATACCGAAGCAGCGGTCGATCTTGCGCGCATGGCAGGGATGTATCCCTCAGGTGTTCTGTGCGAAATCGTGAATGACGATGGCACCATGGCGCGAGTTCCCGATCTCGTCGAGTTTTGTATGACCCATGATCTTCTCCTGATCTCGATTGCCGAACTCATTCGCTATCGCCGTCAGAACGAAAAACTGGTGAAGCGCATTTCCGAAGCACGTATCCCCACCAACTGGGGCGACTTCACGTGTTACGTCTACGAAAATGTTCTCGATGGACAGCAACACATCGCGCTCGTAAAGGGTGCAGTTCAAGGCGAAAACAACGTGCTCGTGCGAGTCCACTCTGAATGTCTCACTGGCGACGTCTTTGGTTCGCTGCGATGCGACTGCGGCATTCAACTCGATAAAGCGATGGAACTCATCGACAACGAAGGACTCGGCGTCGTTGTGTATCTGCGTGGGCACGAGGGCCGAGGTGTCGGTATTGGCCACAAGATTCGCGCCTATTCATTGCAGGACGCTGGTCAAGACACCGTTGAAGCGAACGTAAGCCTTGGGCTTCCTATCGATTCACGGGAGTACGGCATCGGTGCTCAGATCCTCGTGGACCTTGGCATCACCACGATGCGCGCACTGACGAACAATCCCTCGAAATACGGCGGCCTCGATGGATTCGGACTCGACATTGTTGAACGCGTGCCACTGGAGACGATTCCTAATCCTGAGAACATCGCCTATCTGCGCACCAAGCGCGAAAAGATGGGCCACATCCTCGAGGGGCTCGACTGATGTCATCGAATTTCCGCGCAGCGAACTCGCTTCCGAGCAACGTCGATGGTGCAGGAGTTCGGGTTGGATTGGTATGTGGTCGCTGGAACGACCACATCACGAATCGGCTCATCGAAGGCGCTGAAAACGCTCTTGCTGTTCACGGCGTTGCTGAAGCCGATGTGATTCAAGTTTGGGTTCCAGGAGCGTACGAAGCACCGATGGCTGCCAAAGGCCTCATCGACAGCGGCAAGGTCGATGTCGTGGTGTGCCTCGGAGCAGTTATCCGCGGAGAAACCTCGCACTATGACTTTGTTGCCGGTGAATGCGCACGCGGAATCATGGATGTGCAATTGGCCACAGGTATTCCGGTGATCTTTGGTGTGCTTACCACCGAGAATCTCGAACAAGCCCTTTCCCGCTCCTCCGAAGAGGACAACAAGGGCGAGGAATGTGTTCGGACTGGTCTCGAGATGGTCAACCTTCTGAGGTCACTCGCAAAGAAGTGATCTCGGTTAGCTGACCGCGGCGCCGAACAATTTACCAATAGCCATCGTTATCGCCATGGCGAGGATGCCTCCGGCGACGACGCGCACGGTAGAACGTCCCACCTTTGCGCCACCCGCCTTTGCGCCGGCAACGCCGAGTGCGAAGAGTGCAAGTACCGCAACAACAAGTGTGATCGCGATGCGCGCTCCTGCCGGTGCAAGTGCAGCGGCAACTAGGGGGAGTAGCGCTCCGAGAGCGAATGAAGCCATCGAAGACCACGCTGCTTGTAAGGGACGGGCAATCGTTTCTTCGGTGATACCAAGTTCTTCGATGAGATGAATACGAAGAGCGTCCTTCTCTGTGAGTTGTGTTGCAACTTCTTCGGCAAGGTCGTGTGAGAGACCTTTCTCCACGTAAATCGCCGTCAACTCTGCGAGTTCGCGCTCGGGAACGTTTTCATGTTCCCAAATCTCTTTTGCGATATCGGCACGTTCGGTATCTCGCTGAGAACTGACCGAGATGTATTCACCCATACCCATCGCCAGGGCCCCGGCGCTCAATCCGGCAACGCCGGCTGTGAGGATTGCATCTCGGGTGGCATCAGAGGCCGCCACGCCAAGAATGAGTGCTGCGGTCGAAATGATTCCGTCATTGGCCCCCAGCACGGCGGCTCGGAGCCATCCGGTGCGGTGACTGAGATGTCTCTCTTTGTGCCGTGCCATTGGTAAAGCCTACGGCGAGTGACAGGATTCTCCGCCCGTAATGGGTTTCTACGTTGCGGGAGGTGGACGGTAGGTTGGTCTCATGCTCAAGCTTGTTCTCCCCAAGGGGTCGCTCGAAAAGGCAACCCTCGAACTGTTCGAGGCGGCCGATCTCAAGGTGTCTCGCAGTTCTTCTGTCCAGTACAAGGCCACGATCGATGATCCGCGCATCATCGATGTGCGCATCCTCCGTCCTCAAGAAATTCCGGTTTATGTCGCCGAAGGGCTCTTCGATCTGGGAATCACGGGTCGAGACTGGATCGAAGAAACGAACTCCACGGTTGAGTCGCTTGGTGAATTGAAGTATTCGAAAGTCACCAGCAATCCCGTTCGGATCATTGTCGCTGTCCCTAGTGATTCTCCCTACGACAGCGTTGCGCAGCTTCCACAAGGTGTGCGGGTTTCAAGCGAATATCCCGAACTCACTCGCCGATATTTCGCCGACAAAGGAATCAACGCCGATATCAAACTTTCGTATGGCGCGACCGAGGCAAAGGTTCCTGACATCGTCGATTGCATTGTCGATATCACCGAAACCGGAAATGCTCTTCGTGCTGCTGGCTTGAAAATCATCGACACCATTTTGGTCTCCTATACCGAATTGATTGCGAATCCGAATTCATACGCCGATCCGGCAAAAGCACACGCAATGCGCCAGATCCGCACGTTGCTCGAGGGAGTGCTCGATGCCCGCGGCAAGGTGCTCGTAAAACTCAATGTTCCAACCGATCGTCTTGAATCGGTGATCGCAGTTCTTCCGTCGATGAAATCGCCCACGGTCAACGAACTCTTTGGTGGTGCTGGTTACGCGGTTGAGTCCGTTGTCGAGAAAAGCGGAATCAACGTGCTTATCCCCGCGCTCTCTGATGCCGGAGCGACCGACATCCTCGAACTTCCGATTTCCAAGATCGTTCCGTAGTCATGGCGAAGCCCCCGCAGACCGTGCCGTTGAGCGATGGCAGGGGAGTGGTCGTGTCGTTCGATGATCCTCGTGGAATCGGCATCGTACGCAGAGACGATGGCACCGACTACCCGTTTCATTGCACAGCAATTGTCGATGGGACGCGAACGATCAATGTCGGAACTGCAGTTTCGTTTTCGGTTGCCTCGGGCAGGATGGGCCGCTGGGAAGCTGTCGCCATCTCTGCAGGTACCGAATAGTTCCAGTCAGATTCAGGACTTCGTTGCGTTCACTCGCTGCACATAGACCGTCTGGAGAACTGTGAGCGCCTGACGAAGTTCGGCTCCGCTTTCGCCGAGGCGGTCTTCGGTGGCATCGAGCATCGACGTCATCGCATCGATGGCAAGGCGTACCTCTTCGTACTTTGGCTCGGCCTGATCAAGGTGAACGGCTGCC
>JAPLAE010000114.1 GCA_026393455.1 Actinomycetota bacterium | reverse complement strand
CTGCAAATCGCCGGAAGCGCTGTTTTCGATGCCACCGAGAAACTTGTCGAAATGGCACGTCAGCGCGCGAGCGAACTTCTCGAAGCGAACCCTGCCGACATCGTTCTCGACACCGACACCGCTCGTTTCCATGTTGCCGGGACCCCGGCGCTGAGCATCGGTTGGGAAGAAATTGGTGCCACGTCAATCGCTGACGGAGACCAGTTGTTCGCACTCTCTGACTTCACTGCAAGCGGACCAACCTTCCCATTTGGCACACATATTGCAGTGGTCGAGATCGACTCCGAAACCGGGAAGGTTGAACTCCGACGAATCATTGCGTGCGACGATGCCGGTGTCATCCTTAATCCGCTCTTGGTTGATGGCCAGGTACACGGTGGACTTGCTCAAGGAATTTCTCAAGCGTTGTTTGAAGAAGTTCGCTACGACGAAGTCGGCAACCCACTCAGCACCACGCTTCTCGATTACCTCATGCCCTCGGCAGCAGAGTTTCCGCTATTTGAACGCGTCGAGATGGAAACTCCATCACCGATCAATCCGCTGGGCGCAAAAGGTATCGGCGAATCCGGAACCATTGGATCAACACCAGCAGTGCAGAACGCGGTCGTTGACGCTGTTTCCCATCTTGGAATTCGACACATAGATATGCCCCTCACCCCCGAACGCGTGTGGCGCGCAATAAACCAAGTCTGACATGCGTATCGGCCTCTTCATTTCCGAAACTGGTGTCCATGGTTCCTCGATCGACGATCTCGTTGAACGGGCAACATGGGCAGAAGCAAATGGCATCGATACCGGCTGGGTCCCGCATATTCCGTGGAGCCTTGATGCACTCACCGCCCTTGCGATTGTTGGTCGCGAAACCTCGCGCATCGAACTCGGGACTGCCGTCGTTCCGACTTGGTCACACCACCCCTACGGAATGGCACAACACGCGCTGACAACACAAGCCGCATGTGGTGGTCGTTTGGCGTTTGGTATTGGACCCTCACATCGCAACGTTGCCGAGAACTGGTACGGAGAGAATTACGACGCAGTTATTGAGCACGTTCGCGACTACGTCAGTGTTCTTGATGCGAGCTCTGCCGCTCAGGTGGAAGCAAACGAAACAAACGGCGGGCCCGGAGGAATGGGTGGAACAGTTTCATTTGCCGGCGATCGATACACCGTTCAATCGTTGCTAGATGTTCCGGGCGCAACACCGGTTCCGGTCTTCCTTGCTGCACTCGCACCACTTATGTTGAAACTCGCTGGCGAGCGCGCTGCCGGAACCATCACCTGGATGTGCGACGAACACACACACTCCACCCATGTTCTTCCGCGACTTTCCGCAGCGGCAGAAGCCGTCGGTCGGCCTACTCCTCGCGTCATCGCTGGACTTCCCGTAACGGTCTGCGACGACATCGCCAAGGGAAAAGAACTCGCCGAGCAAAAGTTCGGCATGTACCGACATATCCCGAACTACGCACGAATGCTTGAACTCGGCGAGAGCGGGTCGCCCTCCGAAGTCGCCATCATCGGAAACGAAGAACAGGTCACAGAGCGATTGGCGTCCTATGAAGATTCGGGAGTCACTGACCTCGCTGCGATGACGTTTGCGGTCGGCGACGACGTCGACGAACGTTCGGAAAATGCCGAACGAACTCGTCAGTTACTCGCCAAACTCGCCCGAAAAAATCGAGACTAGTTCGCAGCTTTTGCCGCAAGTCGGCGTCGAGTCACTTCGTAACACGCAAGCGCACCGGCAGCCGAAACGTTCAACGAGGCGAGTTCGCCGAGCAAGGGGATGCTTACGACGGCATCGCAACGTTCGCGGACCAATCGAGAAAGCCCTTTGCCCTCGGCACCCATAACGAGACACACGGGCTCATCGGCAACCGTCAGGTTGAACAGATCGGTATCGCCACCCATGTCGAGTCCGATCACCCAAACACCTGCAGCACGAAGTTCGTTGATCGCATTGGGAAGACCACCGACAAGCGCCATCGGCAGATATTCGACAGCGCCTGCTGCCGACTTTGTCACTGTCGGTGTGATGTGAACTGCACGATGCTTCGGCAGAACGATGCCGGTGACGCCAGAGCATTCGGCTGTTCGAAGAAGTGCACCCAGATTGCCGGGATCGGTGACGCCGTCCATGGCCAACAAGAACGGTGGCGCGCCATTTGCACCCTTCCGCTTTGCTAGATCAAGCAAGTCAAAGTCATCGATCTCATCGGCTCGAGCGAGAACACCTTGAGGCGATTCAGTGCGAGCAACGCTAAACAACTTGGTACGCGTCACTTCGCGCACCGGAATTTTCATGTCGTTCGCGAGATCGGCAATGTCTTGCAATGTTTCGTTGTTGTCCTGATCTTCAGCAATCATGACTTCGCGAACACGGCGCTTTCCGGCCAGCAAAAGTTCGCGCACAGCCTGACGACCCTCGACTTGATCGCCGCCGAGTCCGCGAGGAATGGCCTGCCCACGGGCAATCGGACGATCGCCTTCGCCACGGGCGCGGCGCATTGCACCGGGACGATCAGATTTACGCACTGACGCCGCGGCATGGCGAGCCTGTTTGGCTTCAACCGCTTTCTTCGCGGCCGATGACATCGGCTTGCTGCCCTTCGCCGCGCCTGGCGCAGGAGCAGCCGCCTTCGGAAACGCTCCGCGCTTTGCCGCGGGTGCCCGCTTGGTTCCACCGCGCGGAGCAGCGGCCGCTTTTCGACTGGACTTCGGGCCGGCTGATGGACCGGCTTGGACCGGCTTTGCCGCGGGGCGCGCCCTTTGAGGATTTCGGACCTGCAGACTTCGCGCCCTTTGGCGCCTTGCCGCCGCTTCGACCACCGCGTGCTGGGCTCATCGCTCCACCACCGCAACAGCGAAGCAGGCAATGCCTTCGCCGCGACCAATCGCTCCGAGGCCCTCGGCACGATTGCCTTTCACCGTCACCGGTGCGCCAACTGCGCCCGAAAGCCGTTCAGACATTTCGTCACGTCGTGGCGCCAACTTTGGTCGCTCGCACACGACAGCGGCATCGACATTGCCCGGCTCAAATCCTGATTCGCGCACAAGTCGCGCAACCTCAGCGAGAAGCCCGATGCTGTCAGCACCTGCCCATTTCGGGTCGGTGTCGGGAAAGTATTGGCCGATATCGCCGAGGCCAGCGGCCCCAAGCAATGCATCGGCGCAAGCATGGGCCACGACATCAGCGTCGCTGTGGCCCACTAATCCGCGTTCACCGTCGAACACCACGCCGCCGAGAACCAGTTTTCGGGCTGGATCATCGGAAAACGCGTGAACGTCGAAACCTTGTCCGACTCGTACCGTCATTTCTTCAATCTACCCGAGGGTTTCAAGGAGAATCGCGGCGATAGCCAAATCATTTGGTCCAGTGATCTTGATATTGGTTGGTTCGCCATCAACTACCACGACAGTTCCACCAACGGCTTCGACCAGTGCGGCATCATCAGTGGCGCCAGCCGATGTTTCGTGGGCCTCCCGAAGAATGTCGGCCCGAAATGCCTGCGGGGTTTGAACGGCGACCAATGTCGAGCGATCGGGGGTCTCGGTCACGATGGATCGACCGGCCTGATCGTGAACAATGTGTTTGATCGTGTCGGTCACCGGAATAGCAGGAATCGCTGCGTCGGCTCCGTTGTGCACCGCGCTGACAACCGATTGATGAAGTTCAGCTGAAGCAAGTGGGCGCGCGGCATCGTGAACGACGATGACGGCAGCATCTTCAGCGATCACCAAAAGGGCAGCGCGCACCGAATCTGCTCGTTCCGCACCACCAATCACCGCAACATCAGCGGCACCAGACGCGACAAGACTCTGACCTTCACGTTCCTCGCCAGGAGCGAGCACAACGACAACATGGTCTGCGGCGGCGCGACTTACGGCGAGCGAGCGGTCAATCACTCGATCCGCACCAAGCAATTCATACTGCTTTGGGAATGTTCCATAACGACGACCAGCCCCAGCAGCGAGCACAATCGTCCAAACGGGACCATCGGAAGGGACTGCATCATTTGTCGTCATTTTGCTGACCATTTCGTCGCCATGTCGCAAAGGCTAGGCGCGACACCCCTTTCTCGTTCAGCGAGCAACAGCGCTCTGCGTCATAGTCGGGGCGGCAACGCTAGAGTCGAACACGTGACTGATCGGGAACTTCTCACCACCATTGAGTTTTTCAAGGGATTCGAAGGCGAACCCCTCGATGCGGTTGTGGGTGCTGCTGAACAACGTTCGTTCGCTCGCGGCGATGTGCTCTTCACCGAAAGCGATGCAGCAACCGAGCTCTTCGTCGTCGTCTCTGGTCGAATCGCTATCGCTAACCGCTCAATCGATGGCCGCGAATCAGTTGTCGCTCTCATGGAGCGTGGTGACCTCTTCGGTGAAATGCCACTCTTCGATGGCCTTGCCCGTTCGGCCGAAGCTCGTGCCCTTGAACCGTCTGAAGTCATTGCAATTTCTTACGCTCCGCTTCGCGATATTTATCGCGATCAACCGCAGTTGCTCTGGAACGTTGTCGAGATGCTGGCCAATCGCCTGCGCAATACCGACGAACAACTCGCCGACTCAGTGTTCCTTGATGTCACCGGACGCACAGCAAAGCGCCTTCTGGAACTTGCAGGCACCGCCGACGAATTCTCGCTGCCGATTACGCAAGAAGAACTTGCGGGCATGGTTGGGGCATCACGAGAACGCGTCAACAAGGCGATCGCAAGTTTCGTGCGACTGGGCTGGATCGAACAGTCCGAGCGTCGCTATCGAATCACCAATCGCGAACAACTCGAATTACGCGCTCGCTGAGTTCAGTTTTCGGGGAACGTTTCTCCCACGAACTCTTCTGACATTGCCCACAATTGCTTTGCGAGTTCGGGATCATTCGCATAGTCCGAAGGCGTCGCGAAGGTGCGGTCGGCAAGGTAGGAACCCGGCTGCTCAAGTGCTTCCGCGCTCACACATGCCCATACCTGCGTCGACGCACCCACATCGACATTGACGAGAGTTGGCATTTTCATGCCCGACTTCTTGGCTCGCGATGCGAGATCGCCAAAGTCGTCCTTCGTGAAACTTCGTGCCAAGTCAGTCATCACCATTCCAGGATGCACCGCCCACGAGTGCACTCCTAGATCGCCGTAACGACGTTCGAGTTCCGTGGTGAACAAGATGTTGGCGGTCTTGGACTGACCATAGGCATCCATCTTCGAATACTCATGATTTTCAAAGTTCGGGTCGTCCCAAATAATCCCGGAAGTGAAGTGTCCGGCCGAACTCAGGTTGACGATTCGCGATGGAGCACTTGCTTTCAATAACGGAAGCAAGTGATTTACCAAGACGAAGTGACCGAGATGATTAGTGCCGAACTGCAATTCGAAACCGTCGTCGGTCTTTCCGTACGGAACTGCCATGATGCCGGCATTGGCAAGAAGCACATCGAGCCGATCGTGTTCGGCAATGAACTTCCCGGCAAACGCGCGCACGCTTTCGAGAGAACCAAGTTCCATCACACCGAACGAAAAGTCGCCGCCGGGTACCAACTCGAGCAACTGATCAACACCAGCACGACCTTTGTCTTCGGAACGCGCTGTGATGACGACAGTGGCGCCGGCCGCACCGAGTGCGCGAGCAGACTCTTTACCTAATCCGGTTGTTGCTCCTGTGACCAGAACGACCTTTCCAGAAAGGTCGATGCCACGAAGGACGTCATCGGTGGTCATTGTGAGTTCTTCGGTCATGTGATGTCCCCCGGAGTCGGCCATTCATCAGGCCAGTTGTCGTTGACTGTAAGCGACCATTGCGGATCGCGACGCTCGAGAAAGGCCATAACGCCTTCGCGGGCATCGGCTTCGCCCATGAGGTGATGATGAAGATCGGTCTCGGCCCGGTCCACCTGGTCAGGAGTCATCGAGAACGTTCCCCACAACAATTTCTTGCTGACAGCGACCGAAACTGGCGCAGTATTCACGGCCATGTCATGAGCAACTTCAAGTGCATGCGGTAACACGTCATCGTTGTCGAGGACTCGTGACGCCACGCCAAGTTCACGGGCCTCGTCGCCGGTAAACGTGCGACCAGTGAGAAGTAGATCAGCGGCATTCGCTAAACCAACAAGTCGCGGAAGCGTCCAGTGGCTCATGGCGTCAGGCATGACACCGCGACGAACCTGCACGATTCCGTACTTCGCGTCACGCGCCATAAAGCGAAGATCGCAATGCAAGGTGAGCGTGAATCCGACACCAATCGCATGCCCATTCACGGCTGCAATTACTGGCTTTCGAATTCGCCAAGCGGGGGGGTTCACCGGGTTCGCACTGAACGCCGGCGCATCAGAACACTCAAAAACATCGGACCCGCTTGAGAAATCGGCACCTGCACAAAATGCTGGCGGCGTTCCGGTGAGCACGACGACGCGCACGGTGTCGTCGGTATCGGCCATTCGATACATGTCGCCGAGTGCACGACCCATCGCTCCGCTGAATGCATTCCGTGTTTCGGGTCGGTTCAGCGTGACAACTAAAACACCATCATCATGAAGTTCAGCCAACAGATCGTTTGTGCCGGTATCTATTGTTCGAACCATCACTCTTCCCCTGAAGCAACCTTGATCTCACGGATGGTTTCGGCGATGCATTCGTCGCTAATGGGATAGCCAGGGAAGTAGAGACACACCCGGTTGGCTTCGTGTCCGAAACGCCGAACAATTTCTGCAGCAACTTCCTTCGGCGTGCCAACAACAGCGATCGTGCGCAAGACATCGTCGTCGATCTTCTTTGCCATTCCGGCCCAGTCGCCCTGCTTCGACAACGCATTGAGTTCTGGTTGCAGTTCGCCCCAACCTTCCACGTCAAGCACTGGCTTGTACGAAGGAGTCGAACCGTAGAAACCAAGCAGTGTCTTGACACCGTTATCGGTCTGCCCAACGGCACAAATAACTTCCAGAATGATTTCGAAGTCCTTGCGATCGCGACCGGCCTTGGCGAACCCGCGCTCGAGTGCGGGCATCGTGCGCTCGGCGAAATGTCGTTCGGAGTTAAACGGCATCACCAAAATGCCGTCGGCAACCTCGGCCGTCATTTCACACATCTTCGGACCAAGTGCGCCGACAAGCACGGGAACTTTGCCATTGGGGTTCGGGCCTGGATTGAAGTTCGGAGTCATGAGCGTGTGAGTGGTCCATTGCCCTTTGAAATCAAACGGTCCGTCACCAGCGAAGTGATCGAGGATCGCTTTTGTTGCACTCACCCATTCGCGCATCTGTGCGACAGGCTTTTCCCAAACTGATCCATAGCGCTTCTGAATGTGTGGGCGGATCTGTGAACCGAGACCTAAGCGGAACTTTCCCTCGGTGAGCAGTTGTAGGTCGTTCGCCGCATAGGCGAGATGCAGCGGGCTTCGAGGGAAGGCCATGGCCACATTCGTCATGAGGTCGATCTGACACGAGGTGCTAGCCAGCACCAATGGAAAGAACACATCGTGGGCATTTTCAAAACTGAAGAGCCCATCAGCACCGAGTGCTTGAAGTTCCGCCGCCCGCGGCACCGACCCAACTGGTCCGGACATGGCGAGTGAGATATCGACCTTCATGGTTCCTCCAAGAACAAGAAAATGGTGCTTTCTTGTTCTAGCCCGAAGCCAAGCACCCGAACGCAGTTCCAACTATCCAGCAGCCCAGAGCCTTTGAGAACGCGTAAGTTGCGAAGAAGATATCTTCGAATGAGAGATTTCTTATAAAGAGTATTTCTTCGGCTAGAATGACGCAGTGCCTCAAACTAAATTCAAAGAGTATTTCGACCAACCCGCAACAGATCGACCCAGGGTTTCGCGAGCGCAGAAAACCCGCGAGGTTCAAACCGCGATCACAAACTCAGCCCTTGAGTTACTCGCTGCCAACGGCGTCGATGGCCTCGCTCTCACGAAGATTGCCGCCAATGCTGGGATGTCGAACGGGCCGCTCTACGGACGGTACGACTCTGCCGAAGACGTTGCTCAAGAGTTATGGGACGAAGTTCTGCGCGAACAGTTTCAACGCCTCGTCCGAGAGTTCGATGACTTCGCTTCGTCACCAGACGCAGAACCCTCTGACTGGTTACTGAAGGAACTCGATACTCCCTCCGACCTCACCGCTGGCGCTCTTGAGATCGTCGCCGTAGCTCGGCGCTTCCCCCTCCTTGTTGATTCCGTGCGCAACGACGTCGAGTCGCTCTTTCATCAACTCTGCGTCGAGCATCCAGAGTTACCTCCGTCCATTTGTTCGCTTCGGCTGACGGTCCCGACTGGTTGCGTGATCACCAGCAGATCCGTTCCGAAGTCGCGGCCGGCCTGGCGCTCGATTCTCTTACGGTTTCGCGACAGCGCGCTTGATCCAGCAAATCTGAACCAGCGCGGTCGCACGGCCACACCCGTGGAGTTTTCAATCCCGCTTCCCGATACCGGCGATGCCGGCCTCGATGAATTTGTCGCTGCCGTGATGGAAGTTGTAGCTCGTGTCGGCTTCGAGAAAACCACCGCACATCGAGTGGCTCGAGCAGCTGGTCATTCATTCAGTTCCGCGTATACACACGTCGGCACCAAAGACGAACTCATGCATATGGCGATTGGCCAAATGATGGCGCAGATCTGGCAGACAGGCACAGCGTCGTTCCTTGCCCTCGATGCAGAGGGATACAAGAACGCCATCCTCGCCCTACAGCTCGGCCTGTTGACAGAAGCGAACCGACCCATTCGCCAACTTCGCATCGAAACGACCGTGGCAATGCGTCACCACAAAGATCTCTCCGATGCCGGACGGAAGCGTACGGCCACATCACTTGCACTCATCACCGATGCTGTCGAAAAAACCGATCCTGCCGCAAGTAACGAGGCTGCTGCATATTGGTATCTCACCGCCGCCACCGGCATCGGCTCCGTCGCACTCAGTCTGCTTACAACAGAGTTCCGTGACCTCGACTGGTCGCCCGTTGCGGCTGTTGCCTACGAGATGGCCCTCAATACAACGCTTACACCATTGCGGAAACTCGCAAAGGCCTGAGTACTTCAGGCTTCTAAGAACGCCACGACCTGACGCCACGCATCGGCGGCATCGTCAGCACGGTGAGCGGGTCGAGATGCATCGTGCACAAACCCATGCTCGGCGCCTTCGTAGGAAATAACCATGACGCCGAGTGCTTCAGCATCGGCAACATCTTGTGGTGGCGTGAAGTGATCGGCAGTACCGATGATGGCGAGCGTCGGACAACGATCTGGTGACGCCAACGCCTCGATTGGTTGTTGCAGGCGCCCGTCGGCCCAGGCCTCGGGAAGGCGAATCATTCCGTAGAACCCTGCTGCTCGTTTGAAGTGACCGGTTGCTGCCGCTTTGAACGCCAACATCCCGCCCATACAAAAGCCAGTGGCAACAACTCGCGTACACACGGTTGCTTCTACAGCGAGTTCGGCGGTTCTGCGAAGTTCGGCGTCGTCAAAATCGGCCATGGCGCCAAAGCGTTCATCGACCGAAAGGTCTTCACGACCGGGGAATGGTTCGGGAGCGCACACCACCCACCCGTGGTCGGCAGCGAGTTGCGCGCACATGTCATCGAATAAGGGGCGCAAGCCCATGATGTCGGGGAATAGAACAACGCCGAGGGTGTTGTCATCCACCGCGGCTGGTCTCGCCAGTTCCGCAGGAACACCATTCGCAAGTGTGATGCGCATCGGAACCTTTCAGAATTCAGAGGACGCGTTGTGGCCAATGCCCACTGCAGCCACTGCTTCGGCCAATGTGCCAACGCGAATGGCTTTCATGCCTTCGGGTGGATCGGGAGCAAGGCGAGGAACGAGGGCACGCGTAAACCCGAGCCGAGCGGCTTCGGCCAGACGACGTTCACCATGAGCAACCTGACGAAGCTCACCACCCAAACCAATTTCTCCACACACAACGAGATCTTCGGGAATTGGTGAGTTGAAGCGAGATGACGCGAGTGCCAGCGCCACCCCGAGATCGGCGGCTGGTTCAACAATCTTCACGCCACCAACGGCCAGCGCGTACACGTCGCGCTCTTCAAACGTGACACCAGCACGTTCTGACAACACCGCGAGCAATAACGAAAGGCGACCGGAGTCGAGACCCTGCGCGCTGCGACGCGGGGAAGGAAGTTCCGAATGGGCGACCAGTGCTTGCACTTCGACCAACATCGGTCGATCGCCTTCCATGGTGGGGACGATCACCGAGCCGGACACACCCTTGCGGCGATCGGCCAAGAACAATCGGCTGGGGTCGGGAACGCCGAGCATTCCGTGTTGGGTCATTTCGAACAAACCAAGTTGATCGGTGGCGCCAAAGCGATGTTTGACCGCGCGCAACATGCGCAATGCGTGATGACGATCGCCTTCGAAGGCAAGGACGGTGTCGACAATGTGCTCGAGCACTCGCGGACCAGCAAGCCCGCCTTCTTTGGTGACGTGACCAACCAGCACCACTGACAGACCGCGCTCTTTCGCAGTGGTTACCAAGCGTGCGGCGCTTTCGCGCACCTGAGCAACCGAACCCGAGGCAGAACTGATGTCGGGTGTGTGCACCGTTTGAATGGAGTCGACCACTAACACCGCAGGATTGATTTCATCGACCGAAGAAAGAATATGGGGCACGGCAGTTTCAGAGGCCAGCCACAGATCGGGATGCAACGCGTTTAAACGTTCGGCTCGCAGCCGCACCTGCTGTTTGGATTCCTCGGCCGACACATAGAGAACTTTCGAACCCGACGCCGCGATTGACGCGACTGCTTGCAGCAACAAGGTGGACTTACCGATGCCGGGCTCGCCACCGACCAACGTGACCGAGCCAGGCACAAGCCCGCCGCTGAGCACACGATCGAGTTCGCCGATACCAGTGGGCTTCGGCTGCCATTCGTGCGCGTCGACTTCAGAAATGGGAACGGGTGCATCGCGCTTGCCTAACAACGCCGCAGACGAAACTTTCGATACGTCGTCGAGCTCTTCAACCAGCGTGTTCCAGCCCTCGCAACCGGGACAGCGACCCACCCATTTGGGCACGCTGGTGCCGCATTCGGTACAACGGAATACTGCTCGGAGCTTGGCCACGGCGACACCCTACGCATCAGGCGAGACAGTCACGTCGCCCAAATGAAAAGTGCCGCCCCCGAAGGAGCGGCACCGTTCAAATCTCGAAGCTGGACCGTTCAGCCGGTGAAGGCTGGGGCGACTGAAGTAGATGCAGCGGTCGTCGTGGTTGACGGCGCTGTGGTCGTTGTCGTCGTTGTCGTCGGAGCCACAACCGCGAAGGTGATCTCAAGTGATTGATCAAGCACGGAATTTCCCTGACCGTCATTCAAATAGAGGCATGCCAGATAGGACCCCGCAGAGATTTGCGAGGGGGTCATCGAAAACGGAATCTTGACAGCGGAACCTGCAGATAAAAGCGAAGGACTCGCACTTAACGCGGGTGCCATCATGCCGGAACCACCGTTGATGTAGAACAAGGTGCCGGCCGCGGCGATGTTGTTGGTTGCTGGGCATGACGTGCCACTGGCGTAAAAGTTGATTGCGATACTTTCGAATCCGACCGCGGACCACGTGACCGTCATGCTGCCATCGTTGTTGTTGACCATGTCTCCAGATGCCGCAGCACTCGCGGGACTGGCGGCGAACAACACCGCTGTTGAAAGAAAAAGCGCACCGGCCACAGCCATGCGCGCCGAACGAGTAAATCGAGACATTTGGATCCCCCTATGTATATATTGAACAAAAAATGTTCAACTACGCAACCCAAACATAGTCAACACTTCGGTGCGAGCCAACTTCTGAACAAGCATGCGTCACCGCCCTAGACCCTTGAGAGCGGACTCAAGGCTGAGCACCGACGTCCGAAACACTCCCTATGGGATCTTGGTGCAAAAACGAGGTGCCGCCCCCGGAGGGGCAGGAACACGCTTCTGGCAGTTACCAGCGTCGGCCGCGAGAGTGCATGAGGCGCCGGGTGCGCAGGCGGCGCTTTCGATAACGAAGACCGATCACCGTGGCCGTGAGACCGGCCAATCCAAATACCACAAGCGCTTCAAAGATCTGGAGGAACTTGTCCCGTGAGGAACCGACATTCACCTTTTGTGTATCGGTATCGGTGAAAGACGCGTTGTAAGTCTTGGTCGTTCCACCGGCCGTGACGATTAGGTCGAGTCCGACCAGCGAGGCTGGCGGCGCCTTTTCTTCCGCTTCAATCTTGGCGAGCAATCCGCCCGACGCATCGCCACCCAGAGTCGTAGCTAATTGTTGATCGCCAAACATTGCGAGGCCTGCAGTCGTGTCGATCTGTCCGGTGACGTTGACGGATGTGGAAGAGAATCCACCCGAACGGGTGATGAACATGTCGCGATAGGGCCCATCGGGTCCGCTCAATTGCGCCAGCAGCGCGCTGCCTTCTTCAGGAGTCGCGAAGGAGTGGTGCACGCGGATCCAGGTGAGGTCGCCTTCCTTTGAAGCAGCATCGACCTCCCAACCCGCTTGCACAAGATCATCGGCACGCAACGCTTGCGCTGGATCTCCAACGCGCTTCAGCGCCGCATCGTCGAAACCGATGCCCTGTGTGATCGTTCCTTTGCCATTTAGACCAACGTCGATCTTGGTTTCAATCTGCACGCGGCATCCGGCGGCAACGAAGACAACGAGCGCGAGTAACGCGAACACTCGTGACAGTCGACAGTTCCCCAACACAGCGCGCAACCTACCAGCGCAAGTGCACGGCCCCCAGTCGCGCACAACGCGAAGGAGCCCGAGCGCTGGGCCCGGGCTCCTTCAAATGCTTTGTGATGCAGGTTCCCTATTCGGGAGCGCCGGCTTCGGCCAGTTCCATGGGCGGGGGCTCGAAGCCCTCGGTGGCACGGAACACAATGATGCGCTCGCCGGTTTCGGGA
This sequence comes from Actinomycetota bacterium, assembly GCA_026393455.1. Lineage (GTDB taxonomy): Bacteria > Actinomycetota > Acidimicrobiia > Acidimicrobiales > Acidimicrobilacustridaceae > Acidimicrobilacustris. The sequence continues at coordinate 6,563 of JAPLAE010000114.1, read as the reverse complement.
TCGGGTTCGGCATCGACCACGATGTTCTGGCCGGCGCGGAATTCCTTCCACAACAAACGCTCGGAAAGCGGATCTTCGACCATGCGTTGAATGGCACGACGCAGTGGACGAGCACCCAGCGTGGGGTCATAACCCTTATCGGCCAGCAGGAACTTGGCCGCTTCAGTGAGTTCAAGACCAATGCCCTGACCTTCAAGCTGCTTGGTGACTCGCTTGATAAGCAAATCGACAATGGTCGTGACCTCTGGCTTGGAAAGTTCGTGGAACACGATGGTGTCGTCGATGCGGTTAAGGAACTCAGGGCGGAAATGCGCCTTGAGTGCATCGTTGACCTTTTCCTTCATGCGCTCGTATGACACGGCTTCGTCGGACTTACCAAAACCAATGTTGGCTTTGCGGAGATCGGCGGTACCGAGGTTTGAGGTCATGATCAGCACGGTGTTGCGGAAGTCGACCGAACGGCCTTGTGAGTCGGTGAGTCGTCCCTCTTCAAGGATCTGCAAGAACGTATTAAAGACGTCGGGATGGGCTTTTTCGATTTCGTCGAAAAGCACAACCGAGAACGGCTTGCGACGCACTGCTTCGGTGAGCTGTCCGCCTTCTTCGTAACCGACGTAGCCAGGAGGCGAACCGACAAGACGGCTGACGGTGTGCTTCTCCTGGTACTCAGACATGTCGAGCGAAATAAGCGAATCTTCATCGCCGAACAAGAACTCGGCGAGGGTCTTGGCCAGTTCGGTCTTTCCAACACCAGATGGGCCGAGGAAAATGAATGAGCCTGAAGGGCGCTTGGGGTCTTTGAGGCCGGCACGCGTTCGACGGATGGCCTGGCTCACTGCCTTGACGGCGTTTTCTTGACCAATGACTCGCTTATGCAGTTCGTCTTCCATACGCAGAAGGCGAGCAGTTTCTTCTTCAGTGAGTCTGTAAACGGGGATGCCGGTCCAGAGTGAAAGCACCTCGGCGATTGCTTCTTCGTCGACCTCGTCGAACAAGTCGATGCCGGAGTCCTTCATTTCCTGCTCTTTGGTTTCTTTCTGCGCAAGAAGTTCCTTCTCGCGATCACGCAGACGACCGGCCTCTTCAAACTGCTGAGCCTCGACCGCTTCCTTCTTTTCGGTCACGACCTTGGTGATCTCGTTTTCGAGTTCCTTGAAATCGGGTGGCGTTTCCATGCGCTTAATGCGCAAGCGCGAACCGGCTTCGTCGATGAGGTCGATGGCTTTGTCGGGAAGGAAACGATCGGCGATGTAGCGGTCGGCCAGGTTGGCCGCAGCAACGAGCGCTTGATCGGTGATGGTGACGCGATGATGGGTTTCGTAGCGATCGCGCAAACCCTTGAGGATTTCAATGGTGTGAGCGACAGTGGGCTCTTCAACCTTGATCGGCTGGAAACGACGCTCAAGTGCAGCGTCCTTTTCGAGATGCTTGCGGTACTCGTCGAGTGTGGTGGCACCAATCGTTTGGAGTTCGCCACGAGCAAGCATCGGCTTGAGAATGCTGGCCGCATCGATTGCGCCTTCGGCAGCACCAGCACCAACGAGGGTGTGGATTTCGTCGATGAACAGAATGATGTCGCCGCGTGTCTTGATTTCTTTGAGCACCTTCTTGAGGCGCTCTTCGAAATCGCCGCGGTAACGCGAGCCAGCAACCAGCGCGCCCAGATCGAGCGTGTAGAGCTGCTTACCGTGCAAGGTTTCCGGAACTTGATCAGACGCGATCGCTTGAGCAAGACCTTCGACGATTGCGGTCTTGCCAACGCCGGGCTCGCCGATAAGAACAGGATTGTTCTTGGTTCGACGACTGAGGACCTGCATGACGCGTTCGGTTTCGCGCGCACGACCGATAACCGGATCGAGTTTCTTTTCGCGAGCGAGTTGGGTGAGATTGCGACCGAACTGATCGAGGACTGCGGAACCGCTCGGTGACGCTTCGCTCGAACCGCCAGTGGCAGCTCCGCCCTTTTCGCCCTGTTGCGGACCAGGACCGGAATAGCCAGAAAGCAACTGAATGACTTGCTGGCGAACTCGAGAAAGATCGGCGCCAAGTTTGACGAGCACCTGAGCAGCAACGCCTTCGCCTTCACGGATGAGGCCAAGAAGAATGTGTTCGGTGCCGATGTAGTTGTGGCCAAGCTGCAGTGCTTCACGCAGCGAGAGTTCGAGAACCTTCTTGGCACGCGGCGTGAACGGGATGTGACCGCTCGGCGATGAACCGCCCTGACCGATGATTTCTTCGACCTGCGAACGCACAGCCTCGAGCGAAATGCCCAAGGACTCGAGGGCCTTGGCGGCAACGCCTTCACCCTCGTGGATCAGCCCGAGCAGGATGTGCTCGGTACCGATGTAGTTGTGGTTCAGGAGTCGCGCTTCTTCTTGCGCTAGCACGACGACCCTGCGGGCCCTATCGGTGAACCGTTCAAACACTTTGTGACCTGCTTCCCAGACGGGGATACGTGAGATGAGTGTACCCATCACCTTCGAGATCGCCTCGTCGGAAATCCACGTTCACCGTGCCTTTGTCACAAGCAGTTCTCAACCTGTCCGCCCGGTTGAGGTCCGAACCGGCCGCGGGCCTAACGTGGATCCATGGCCAGCGCCTCACCACTCCTCCAGTTGCCCGTGCTGCAGGCCGACCTCGCACGGGTCGAGGACGCTCTGCAGGCCTCGGTAGTTACCGAAGACCCGTTTCTGACCGAAGTCGCCAGCCACTTAATTCTCGCCGGCGGCAAACGCGTTCGTCCTGCCTTCTCGGTCACGTCGGCAGCAACGTCCTCCACTGAAATGGGCGCCGCCACCCCTGAGGTCATCATGGGCGCAGTTTCGGTCGAGCTGGTCCACCTCGGATCGCTCTACCACGACGATGTCATGGACGATGCCACCACCCGTCGCACCGTCGAAAGCGTCAACGCCCGTTGGGGCAACCTCAAGGCCATCCTCGCTGGCGATTACCTGCTGGCCAAAGCTTCTGAGATTGCTGCGTCGCTCGGAACCGAAGTTGCCGGCTTACTCGCTGCAACGATCGGCAAATTGTGCGAGGGCCAGATTCTTGAACTGCAACACGCGTTCAATCTCGACCGCACCGAAGACGCCTACCTACGTTCCATCGATGGCAAGACCGCATCGCTGCTCGGCACGGCATGTCGGGTCGGTGGAATTGTCGCCAACCTTCCTCGCCCACAGATCGATGCGCTCACCACGTTCGGCAATTCATTCGGCATGGCATTCCAGATCGTCGACGATCTCCTCGATGTCACATCCACCGATGAAGAACTGGGCAAACCTGCCGGCCATGACCTCGTTGAAGGTACCTACACCCTTCCGGTGATTCGCACACTTGCTGCTGGCGGCGCCGAAGCCGATGAACTGCGTTCACTACTTGTGAAACTGGCACCTAACGACGGTTCCATCGAACCGGTCGAAGATCCCGACACGCTTGGTCGTGCTCGCACGCTGTTGCGTTCATCGCCGTCGGTCAAAGACTCGCTCGACACCGCTCGTTCCTATGTTGAAGCGGGCCAGCGTGCACTTGCTCCGTACGCGGGCACCGAAGCAGTCACTGCCCTCGAAGCTGCTGCCGAGCATTTGCTCGGAACCGTTCGCTCTGCGGCCTAAACCACGAAGTGGAACGTTAAACGTTCTTTTCGTAGATCAGCCGAAGACCGTGAAGCGTCAACCACGGTTCGGTGTGTTGAATGCGCTTTGAGAACGGCGTAATTGTTTCCGCTAGTCCCCCGGTGGAAATCACCGTGCATGTTCCGAGTTCGGCTTCGATCAGATCGCATAAACCGTCGACCTGCGCAGCGAATCCGTAGACAGCACCCGACTGAATCGATTCAACCGTGGACTTTCCCAGAACGTTGCGCGGTGCGGTGAGTTCCACCGCTCGCAATGCCGATGCCCGGCCGACTAATGCATCCATTGAGATTTCGATGCCAGGGGCAATGGCTCCACCGAGGTAGACGCCGTCTTCAGAAACGGCATCGCAGGTGGTTGCCGTTCCGAAATCAGCGATGATCGTCGGCCCGCCGTATAGGTCGTACGCGCCAACGGCATTCGCGATGCGATCGGCACCGACCTCTTTGGGGTTGTCGTAATCAATGCGGATGCCAGAGCGAACGCCGGGGCCAATGACGATTGGCTCAAAATCCAAGTGACGTGCAGTGACCTGACGCAATGTCGCGGTGACTTGCGGAACACCAGAGGAAATAACAATCCCATCGATATCGGAAAAACTGTTGCGCCGGAGTGCAAGAAAGCCCTGCAACATGACCGCGTACTCATCGCCGGTGCGATCGGCAGCGGTAGAGATCCGCCAATGGTCAAGAAGGCCAGCTTCGGGACGACGCCCAGCTGCGGTTCCACCATCGAGATCGTAAAGACCTACAACCGTTTGGGTATTTCCTGCATCAACAGCGAGAAGCATTCGTTGTTCCTCCGTCATGCCGGGTCGATGTCGAGTCCAATATCAAGCACCGGAGCAGAATTCGTAAGTCCACCCACCGAAATGCAGTCGACTCCCGCGGCGCTGTACGACGCGATCGTTTCAAGAGTGATTCCGCCAGATGCTTCGAGCAACGGACGACGATGCGAAGCAGAAGCGACTGCCACACATTCACGGATCTTGTCAGTCGTCATGTTGTCGAGCAGTAATGCATCAGCACCCGCAGCGAGAGCTTCCTGAACTTGCTCAATCGTGTCGCATTCAACATGAACGGTTCGTGCTGGCCACATTGAACGAGAACGGGCAACTGCATCGGTGATGCCAAACAACGCGATGTGGTTGTCTTTCAGAAGGATCCAGTCGGAAAGATTTCCGCGATGGTTACGTCCACCGCCGGCGCGAACCGCAGCCTTCTCAAGAACTCGCAAACCAGGTGTGGTCTTTCGCGTGTCCCATACATAGGCGCTGCCACCCTTCGCTGCTTCACCGACGTACTCGCTGGTTCGCGTCGCGATGCCCGAAAGGTGTCCGAGAAAGTTCAGTGCCGTTCGTTCCGCTGTCAGGATCGAAGCCAACCGACCAGTTGCCGCTGCAATCACCGATCCAGGGCTCACGGTGTCACCGTCAGTGACCGACCATTCGAGAACCACGGTCGGATCAACCTGCGCAAAGGTTTCTGCCGCACAAAGTCGACCAGCGATGACACCCTTCCCGCGAGCCACGAAGCGCGCAGTGGCGACCAAGTCTTGGGGAAGAAGTGCAGAAGTGAGGTCCCCAAGCGGCGTGAGATCCTCGGCAAGGGCGCGTTCGACCGCGTCGACAACAACGACTCGGGGCGGCTGAAGCAGATCTGACATTCCGAAAGCCTGCCCTGCCGAGCCCGACCAGAGCGAACCGGTCAGACGATCACCAATCGCAGAGCCAAATTCGGGTCCAGTGACGGGTAATCGTCACGGGTATGCGCACCACGACTTTCTGTGCGAGCTTCAGCCGCAACGAGGAGAGCGGTGGCCACTGCGGTCAGGTTTGCCAGTTCCCACGCGGCGACACCAGTGGCATTGGCAAGGGAGCGGGCATGCTCGACCTTTGTCGCCGTCGCTGTGAGCGAACTTGAATCTCGAACGACTCCGGCGCCAACAGTCATTGCCCATTGCATGTCATCACGGGCGGTCGCGAGTGCGTCAGCATCGCCTTCGACCGCTGAAGACAACGGCTCAGGCGCGCGCCATCCCTCAATGCGACGGCCACCATCACCATCGAGCGCTCGCATAGCGCCCGTCAGTTCCGGAGCGTCGATACCCAGTTCAATGGCTTCAACAACGCGGGCGCCAAACACCATTCCTTCGAGCAATGAGTTTGATGCCAGTCGATTCGCGCCGTGCACACCTGAACACGCGACTTCACCGGCAGCCCATAGACCCGGAATGCTCGTCGCGCCGTTGAGATCGGTGAGGACGCCACCGCACAGGTAATGCGCTGCTGGAGCAATCGGAAGGAGATCTTGTGACGGATCGAACTTCAGTCCGGAAAGCATCGCGGCGATGGTTGGAAACCGAACATCGAATTGTTCGAGACCAGTCACATCAAGCAAGCAGTGATCGGTATGAAGTTCGATCATGCGGCGAACCATCGCTCGACTGACCTGATCACGCGGAAGCATCTCGTCGACGAAACGTTCGCCGTTGATGTCGCGAATGAGGGCGCCGTGGCCGCGCAATGCTTCAGAAAGCAACGGGCGCGGCATGCGCTCATGATGAAGCGCTGTCGGATGAAACTGCACAAATTCAACATCGGCCACCGCAGCACCAGCGCGCAACGCCATAGCGATGCCGTCCCCAGTCGCCTCAAGTGGATTCGTCGTTACCGAAAAAATCTGTCCGGCTCCACCTGAAGCCAGCAAAACATTTCTGGAGCGAACGACGCCAACGGTTCCGTCAGCTAACGCCGCACGAACTCCAACGCATCGACCATTTTCAATCACAAGGTCAAGAGCAAACGCATGCTCATGTATTTCTGTTGCTTCACTGCGCACCGCAACAACTAGCGCTCGTTCGATTTCGGCGCCGGTGGCAACACCACCAGCATGAACAATGCGCGGCAGTGAGTGTCCACCTTCGCGC
>JAPLAE010000112.1 GCA_026393455.1 Actinomycetota bacterium | reverse complement strand
TTCCGCAGTCGTCGCAATTGATAATCGGAATCGGGCAACCCCAGAAACGCTGACGGCTAACGAGCCAGTCACGCAAACGGAAGTTGATTGTGCCAGTTCCGATTCCTTCGGATTCGAGAAAGGCAATCGATGCAGCGATGGCCTCCGTCTTGCCCATGCCATCGAGGAATCCGCTGTTGATATGTACTCCGTCGCCAGTGAACGCTTCGCCGTCGAATTCAGTCGGAGGCGCAATCGTCCGCACTATTGGGAGATCGTGGGCCTTCGCAAAATCCCAATCGCGCTGGTCTTCTGCCGGTACGGCCATGATTGCGCCAGTGCCGTATCCCATGAGTACATAATCGGCGAGATATAGCGGAACTGGATTCTTCGTGAATGGGTTGAGAACATAGGAACCGGTGAACACGCCGCGTTTGTCGAGCGATCCTTCCGAGGACATGCGCTCGACATCGCTGGCTTTACGAGCAGTCGCTACGAACGCCGAAACCTGGGCCCGCCGATCGTCGGTGACAACGACATCAACCAGTGGATGCTCGGGAGCCATGACTGCGTAGGTCATTCCGAAACTTGTATCTGGCCGTGTGGTGAAGACGGCCACCGATGTTCCGTCGCTGCGCGGTTGGCCCGATGCATCGACAACGGCCATTGAGAACTCGGCGCCCTCTGAGCGGCCAATCCAGTTCCGCTGCATGATCTTGACTCGTTCAGGCCAATCAAGATCATCGAGATCATCAAGAAGTTGTTGGGCGTAGTCGGTGATCATCAAGAACCATTGTTCGAGATCACGCTTCTCGACTACGTCCCCCGAACGATCGCAGGTGCCATCGGCGTTCACCTGTTCATTAGCGAGAACGGTTTGGCACCCGGGACACCAGTTGACGGGAGCGTTTCGGCGGTAGGCAAGTCCCGCTTCGAGAAACTTCAGGAAGATCCACTGCGTCCACTTCTGATACTCGGCCGAATGACTTGTGACTTGGCGACGCCAGTCATAGACAGCTCCGATTCGCAGAATCGAACTGCGAAGCATTTCAATTCGCTCATCAGTGAACTCGCGAGGATGGCGCCCCGTCTTAATCGCTGCGTTTTCAGCGGGGAGTCCGAAACTGTCGAAACCCATAGGAGAAAGAACGGCGTAACCGTTCATCGTTCGGTAACGCACGATCAGATCGCCGAACGTGTAGTTACGGACGTGACCCATGTGGGCGGCGCCGCTCGGATACGGATACATACAGAGCGTGTACCAGTGCGGCCGCGGATCATCGTTCTCGACGTTGTAGAAACCGTCGGTGGCCCAACGCTGTTGCCACTTCGCCTCGAGAATGGGGGGTTCGTAGCCGTCAACCATGAAGGCGGATGGTAGGCGACGAACCGCCTGTTTCCCTTCACGTCGCGAGCCGCAGAGAAATGTCGATGGCTCTCGATCAGCGTTCGTATCGATTTTGAGGGTCTCCGGAGTGCCGGTACAGTTCGGAGTCCTTTAGGGGCTATAGCTCAGTTGGTAGAGCGCTTCCATGGCATGGAAGAGGTCAGGGGTTCAATTCCCCTTAGCTCCACTCCTAATAAAGTCTGCAAAAAACCGGGCCATTCGCTCCCCTATTAGGTATCAGCGAAGGGCCCGAAATCGTTCTGGGTCGCGTATTTGGTCGCGAATGGAAATCGTCGCTCAATGTATTCCTTTCAGCCATCGCCGAACCAGAGGGCCGAGCAATGACATCGCCGATCGATCCCGAAGATCTTCCCAAACAGATAGTGCTGCTTGTGCTTCGGATTCTTATCCGGTGAATGCTGGTGCGACTGGATCCGACGACGGGGTGACGGCAATGACTGACGGGTCAGAGATGCCAACAGCATTAGTTGCGGTGACCGATACGTAATAGGTCGTTCCGTTGGTCAGGCCGCTAATCGTGCACGAAGTGGCAGTTGTTGTCGTGCAGCTCTGGCCCCCTGCGGAAGCCGTGGCGGTGTATCCAGTGATGGGGCTTCCGCCAGTGTTG
>JAPLAE010000067.1 GCA_026393455.1 Actinomycetota bacterium | reverse complement strand
TCTACGAAGAAATCACCGACGGCAACGAGATCATCAAGCTCGGCAATCGGGAGATGAACGGACGGACTTACGTTGCTTCGTTCAACTTCAAGGGATCCGACCAGCAGAAAAAGGTCGGCATCCTTTCCGGTGGTGAACGAAACCGCGTTCATCTCGCCAAGGTGTTGGCTCGCGGGGGCAACGTGCTGCTCCTCGACGAACCCACTAATGACCTCGATGTCGACACATTGCGCGCGCTCGAAGATGGCCTCGAAGCCTTCGCCGGCTGCGCCGTTGTCATCAGCCACGATCGTTGGTTCCTCGATCGAGTCGCCACCCATGTGCTTGCGTTCGAAGGTGACTCACAGGTGCGATGGTTCGAAGGAAACTTCACCGAATACGAAGCCTTCCGCAAGAAAGAACTCGGCGCGGATGCCGATCAACCCCATCGCATCAAGTACAAGCCGCTGGTGCGATGAGCATGCAACTCGTCACTTCCGACTCCACGGGTTCTGCCTCACCGGTCGGGCCGCGTGCCATACGGCGCATTGTGATCATCGTTTTCGTGCTCGGAATCGGCGGGATGATCGCTGGGTCCATCCTCGACAACAATGGTTTCGCCATCACCTTTGGCCTCATCACCGCTGTCGCAGCCCTTGCGCTGGTCCTCGTCACACAGGTCTCGCCTCCAGGAGCGTTAGCCAAACATGGCGAACCTGTTCCTCTGGTGGTCGATGAACAACTTGCAAAAGACCTGGAGTCGCGTATTGATGCTCTCGTCACTGATGGCGCCGATGAGACCCAGGTTCGAAAACTTGTCGGTCGCGCCATTGAACTCGGCCGCCAGCAATAATCGGTGACGCACCTTTACTATCCACCTCGACTCGGAGCACAACGATGACCGCACTTAATGACCACGCGGTCGCTGAACAACTTGCTGTCGATGCAGGAAAGTTGTTGGTTTCACTTCGGGCCGACCTCACTCTCAAAGGTGCCGATCAGCGGACGATCAAGAACGCCGGCGACCGTGAGTCTCACGTGTGGCTCATGGAGCAACTCGCCGAGTTGCGGCCCGAAGACCCAGTGCTCTCAGAGGAAGGCCGTGACAACAGCCATCGACTGTCGTCGTCGCGGGCCTGGATCATTGATCCGCTTGACGGCACCCGTGAATACGGCGAAGGGCGCGAGGACTGGGCCGTGCACATTGCGCTGGCCATTGACGGTGAACCCACGATCGGCGCAGTGTCGCTTCCTTCGCTTGATCGCGTTCTTTCAACTGCGAATCCGCCGGTTGTTCCTGAGCGTCCCGCCGATCGCCCACCCCGTCTCGTTGTCAGCCGGTCGCGCGCTCCCTATGTTGCACATGCGGTGGCCGAAGAACTCAACGCCGAGTTTCTGCAGATGGGCTCGGCCGGCGCAAAGGCAATGGCCATCGTGCTCGGCATCGCCGACATCTACGTACACGCCGGCGGCCAGTATGAATGGGACAATTGCGCTCCGGCCGCTGTCGCTCTTGCCGCTGGCCTGCATGCATCCCGCATCGACGGATCGCCAATGCGTTACAACAATGCCGATCCGTATCTTCCCGACCTTTTGATCTGTCGGAAAGAATTCGCCGAACCGGTGCTTGAGATCATTTCCGGTTTGTTCTAAGCCGCGACCGGGGATTCAGCGACACTCAGCCGTACACTCGTTGGCGATGTCGACTCCCCCCGTCGCCCCTGATTCCTCCACTACCGATGCTGCGGTCGGCCCCGCCGATCTCGCCCTCGGTTCGTTCTCGAACGAACCGCCATGGATCGTCGTGCCGGCAGCGATGCCGTGGCGCGAAGTCGTCGACGCCATCCGCTGGAAGACCCAACACGATCTTCCCGAACTGACATCGGCGCGCCGACTCCCCGACGTGAAACGCGCCGTCACGGTTGTCGCGGATTTCGGCGCAGCAATCGGCCTGTGGTGGGTAACGGGGCGGCGCAAAGGCAAGGCCGGTGATCACGCTGCGAGCCGTGTCGACCTCTCCCGTCGTCTTCGACTCTCCATCGAACGTCTTGGCCCCACCTACATCAAACTCGCACAGATCATTTCTTCGGGCGAAGGACTGTTCCCCGAGGAACTCGTTTCCGAATTTAAAAAGTGTCGTGATCAGGTCCCGGCTCAATCGTTTGAAGTAGTCCGCGCCACCGTCGAAGAGGATTTCGGCGCACCCCTTGAAGACATTTTCGAATCTTTCGATGAAACGCCGCTCGCAGCCGCATCGATCGCTCAAGTGCATGGTGCTGTGCTTCGTAGTGGCGAATCGGTTGTCGTCAAAGTTCAACGAACCACAGTCGCAACATTGGTCAACAAAGACATCCGCGTTATGGCTTGGCTTGCCCCGTTCCTGGTGGGCCGCCTCCCATTCGCATCACTCGCCAATCCACCAGCCCTCGTTGAGTTATTTGCTGAGACGATCAGCGAAGAACTCGATTTCCGTCTCGAAGCGCAGAACATGCTCGACGTTGCCGCATCGTTTGTTGCCCTCAAACAAAACGGATACATCATTCCTCGACCTCACCCCACCCTTGTCACCCGCCGCGTGCTGGTGATGGAACGGCTCTCTGGTTTCAATTTCGACGACGTCGAGGCAATGCTGGCCGCCGGCGTTGATACCCACGAAGTGGTCCGAACCGGAATGATCGGATTCATGGAAGGCGCAATCATCGAGGGGATCTTCCACGGCGATCTTCATGGTGGAAACCTCTTTGTTCTTCCTGATGGAAAAGTCGCGCTCCTCGACTTCGGCATTACGGGCCGCATGGATGAGCGTCAGCGGCGAGCCTTCTTGCGATTGATGCTCGGCGCCACCGTGAACGACGTTCACATGCAGATCTCGGCGCTGTGCGATCTCGGGGCGCTTCCATCTGACACCGACATTGATGCGGTTATCAAAGACCTCGGACTTGACGGCCCTGGCATCGACCCCACCTCTGCTGATCCCGACGAAATGATCCAAGAAGTGCAGAAGATCGTGAAGATGCTTCTCGGTTACGGCGCACGTATGCCGAAAGAGCTCATGCTCTATGTGAAAAATCTCATGTTCCTCGACGGCGCCATTTCGCGGCTCGCACCCGATCTCGACATCTTCGCCGAGATCACGCAAATCTCGATGTACTTCGTACAGACCCACGGGGAAAAACTGTTTGCCGAAGTTGGCTTCGATCCTTCCGCCTTCGAAATTGATCTCACCGGCGTGAAAGACAGCATCGGACTCGACCGATCAGTTGATCGATTCACCTATCGCGATCTTCAAGAACGGCGAGAACTCATCAAGACTCGATTCGAAAAACGCGGAGTCAACTAGCTCAGTGCGCCTACGATGACGCTCTCATGCGTCTCGTCATCGCCACCTGTTCGGTCGACTACGCCGGTCGGTTGTCAGCCCACCTGCCACTAGCGACTCGACTCATCATGGTGAAGGCCGATGGTTGCGTGGCTATCCACTCCGATGGGGGCGCGTACAAACCACTCAACTGGATGAACGCGCCGAATCGTATTTCTGAAGAAGATGGCCGTTGGCTCATCACCAACCCCAAGGGTGAAGTCCTCACGATCACGCTCGTTGAGGTGCATCACGATTCCGCCCATGAGCTCGGCGAGGATCCAGGCCTGCAGAAGGACGGCGTCGAAGCACACCTGCAAGAGTTGCTCGCAGCCAACCCGACGGCCATTGCCGACGACTTACGCCTCATCAAGCGCGAGTACTTCACCGACATCGGCCCCGTGGATTTGTTGTGCCGCGATGCCGACGGTCGCACCGTCGCTATCGAAATCAAACGAAGAGGCGAAATCGACGGCGTCGAACAACTCGCGCGCTACCTCGAACGCATGGACCTCGACGAAGACGTGAAACCCGTTCGCGGAATTTTCGTGGCCCAAAGCATTAAGCCTCAGGCCCGAGTTCTCGCTGAATCACGAGGCATTGAGTGCGTTGAAGTCGATTACGACGAACTTCGCGGCATAGAGACTGACGAGATGCGTCTGTTTTAAAGCCGGTACGTCAGGCGTCGAAGGTGTGGCGGCCACCCACCAGCACGACACGACCATCTTCGCCGCGAGTCTGAAAGATGCATTCGCCGGCACCTTCGGTCCACATCTCGATGGTGAGTTCTTCGCCCGGAAATACCGGCGAGGCGAAGCGTCCTTCCATTGAACGGAACTTGGCCGGGTCGGACCCGCACATTGTGTGCAACAGCGCACGGCCGGTGAAACCATAGGTGCAAAGGCCGTGAAGGATTGGTCGATCGAACCCGGCAAGGGCGGCGAACCACGGATCGGAATGCAACGGATTGCGATCGCCGGACAAGCGGTAGGTCAGCGCTTGATCGGGACGCACTCGATAGGACTCCGAATGGTCGGCAGTGCGATCAGGAGCAGCGTTGCGATCACCAGAAGGACCGCGGTCGCCGCCCCATCCGCCTTCACCGCGAATGAAAATCGCAGAGCCAACCGTCAGCAGCAGTTCGCCGGTTGCGTTGTCGACACATTCGCCTTCAACGGCAACGACGGCGCCTGAACCCTTGTCGTAAATACCGACAATCTTTCCGGTTGCAGTGAGTGAACCTTCCACGGGAATCTCGCGGTGTTGCACGAACGACTGCTCACCGTGCACGAGCATCGCGAAGTCGAATGAACCGATTGCGCTGATCGCGCCGCTTGCCCCCGCACCAATGACCGCCGCCATTGTGGGCAGCACGCGTTGCGGCACATCGTGACTGTTCTCGGTCGTGAACGCGAGTTCATTGATACCTGCACCCACACCAACGGCGTAGAGCAGCGCGTCCTTTGAGTTCCATGAATGAACAATCGGCGAACCGGTTGCACCAACGACATCGTGATTGATGGGCATGAAGTGTCCTACTTCCGATCGAGACCGAGCATGTCGGCATTGGGACGAGCCTTGCCCATGAGTTCTTCAACAAGCGGACCAACGGCGGAAGGATCGAGAGTGTTGGTGACCTTTGGTCCTTGGTGCCAGCTTTCGCTGATGGCAAGAAGTTCTCCGCGAACATCGAACACTCGACCAGTGACCTCGGAGGATTCCTCGCTCGCCAACCACACCGCTATCGGTGAAATCCACTTGGTCGACATTGCTTCCTTCACTTCTTCAGGAGCATCACCAAGACCGAGGTCAGCAGTAAGCCGCGTAAACGCAGCAGGAGCAATCGCGTTCACGGTGACGCCATAGCGACCAAGTTCGTCGGACGCGATGATCGTGAACGATGCGATACCGCCCTTAGCGGCGCCGTAGTTGGTCTGGCCGATGTTGCCGTAGATGCCAGAGGGCGATGTCGTGTTGATGATGCGGGCGCTATTGGTTTCGCCTGCCTTCGAACGATCACGCCAATAGGCCGCAGCAAAATGCGAAGGACCAGCCGTTCCCTTGAGATGCACTTTAATGACGGCGTCCCATTCGGCTTCACTCATGTTGGTGAGCATGCGGTCACGCAAGATGCCAGCGTTGTTGATGAGAACATCGAGACCACCAAATGTGGTGATGGCCTGGTTGATGAGTCGTTCTGCGCCCGCCCACTCGGAGATGTCATCGGTATTGGCAACAGCTTGTCCGCCGGCGGCGACAATCTCGTCGACAACTTCTTGAGCTGGACCTTTGTCGACACCCGTGCCGTCGCGAGAACCGCCAAGATCGTTGACGACAACCTTTGCTCCCTCGGCGGCGAGCATCAGCGCGTAATCACGGCCGATCCCTCGACCAGCGCCCGTGATGATGCATACCCGACCTTCACACAGTCCTGCCACGACGACGTCTCCTTCGTTCACCAATCGATCTGAAGCGCCGATTGTGGCACGACCGGTTCAGGACCGCCGCAGGGATGCAGCCGATGCGGCGCCTAGGGGCCCTAGAAGCGCCCCTAGGCCCCCAAAGCGCACTGTCACAACCAATCTGTACGTTGAGTGGTTATGAACGCTCTACTGCCTGCCCTGACCCTCCTGATCGGCCTCGCCATCGGCGCGGTGGTCGGCAACCGCCTCGCGTCGCGTTCATCGGGCACCGATCCGCTCGATGTCGACCGCACTCGAGACATCGCCAATGCCACGTTGGCCACCACCATGCGCGAACTCATCGACGTCAACACGCGCCAACAGGCCGAAGCCAATGCCCGATCAGCGGCCGAGGCGGCGCAACAGCAGAAGTCCGTGCACGACCTTGTGGCGCCTGTCGGCGAGCAACTCGCCCGACTCGACCAAAAACTCAACGACCTCGAAAACAAACGAGTCGAAGATTCTGGCCGCCTGAACTTCAGCATCGGTTCGTTGGCATCGCTTGCAAGCTCTCTGCAAAAAGAGACCGCCGAACTCGCATCTGCCATGAAGAACACCAAAGTGCGCGGCAACTGGGGCGAGCTCCAGCTCCAACGCGTCATCGAACTCGCGGGCATGACCGAACACGTGATGTACGAACAACAAGAACACATTGCCGGCGAAGGCGATTCAGCCAGACCCGACATGATCGTGCGACTCCCCGATTCAAAGAAGATCGTCATCGATGCAAAAGCGCCAATGTCTGCCTACCTAAATTCAATCAACGCCACCTCCGACGTTGAGCGCGAGCAACTACTCGCCAAACACGCGGTTGACGTCATGGCCCATGTCAACGCACTCGCAAAGAAGAACTACGCGTCACGAGTCGATGGCTCGCTCGATTTCATCGTGATGTTTGTGCCCGGCGATACCTTTCTCACTGCCGCGTTCGATGCCAATCCCGAGTTCCTCGAACAAGCAATCGCCAAGAACGTGTTCCCCGCGTCGCCCGGAACATTGATCGCTCTTCTCCGTGCAATCGCGTATGGCTGGCGCCAGGAGCAACTGGCCGAGAATGCCGCTCAGGTCGTTGCCCTCGGCAAAGAGCTCTACGAACGCGTCGGAGTGTTCACTGGTCACCTGCAAAAGGTCGGCAACAGCCTCACGAAGGCCACCGAGTCCTACAACTCGGCAGTCGCGTCGCTCGAAACTCGCGTCATGCCCTCGGCCCGCCGGTTCGAAACGCTCGCTGTGGCCGCCGATCAGGCGTTGCCTGGCGTCAGCCCGATCGATGTCACCACCCGACAGGTCTCACTTCCCGAGCTCGAAGCGGGCCCGACCGAACAAAATCCGTCCTGAACCACGCTTGCCTACCGACCGGTCGGTAGACTGGCGCCATGTCAATCGAAGAACTTCAAATCGATACCCCCGACATCGATTCAGAAAACCCTCAAAAAAGGTCTGAACGTTCAGAAAACCCTCAAAAAGGGTCTGAGCGCTCAGAAAAGGCCTCCCTGAAGCCCGTTCTTGATGTCATCCCCCCCGAGGCCTACAACAACCCCACCTGGAAGGGTTTGGCCTACTTCAGCCGAGATCTGGTCATGTACGGCCTGATCATCGCCGGGCTCATCGTCATTGACAATCCCTTCGCCGTCATTGCCCTGTGGGTGCTGTCGGCCATGGTCATCTCTGGCTTGTTCATCGTTGCCCACGATGCCGCCCACGGTGCCCTGTTCTCCTCCAAACGCCTCAATCGAGTCATCGGCACGATCGCCATGTTGCCGTCGTGGCATGTGTACGAGGGTTGGACCCTTGGCCATAACCGAATCCATCACGGCTACACCGTGCGCGAAGGATTCGACTTTGTCTGGCACCCCTATACCCCCGAGCAGTTCGCCGCCATGTCAACCCTCGGTCGCCTCCGTCATCGTTTCGAGTGGTCGTGGTTCGGCGCTGGCGCGTACTACCTGCGCGAAGTGTGGTGGCACAAGATGATCGTCGGCGCCCCACCGGCCCGATGGGCGAAAACCATTCGTCGCGACCGATTCATTGTTTGGTCATTTGTTGCCGTGGCATCGTTGGCACTTGGCGCTCTCGGCTGGGCCAGCTACGGCAGCGTTGTTGGCATCGTTTGGATGATCCTCAAGGTATTGGTCATCCCGTTCCTTGGCTTCAGTTTCGTTATCGCTTCATTTGTGCACGTCCACCACATCCAACCCAACATTCGTTGGTGGAAGCGTCGTGAATGGACCAAGTGGCACGGCCAGATGGAAGGAACCACTGTGCTCCGAGCTCGTTTCGGACTCAACTTCTTTTTCCACTGGATCATGGTGCATGTCCCCCACCACGTCGACATGCGCATCCCGATGTACAACCTCGAACTTGCGACCGATGCGATGAAAGAAGCCTTTCCAGGCACGATCCACGACGAACCGCTTCGATTCATGGACTTCGTGCGCAATACCCGCGTGTGTCGTCTCTATGACTTCGACGAGGGCCGCTGGTACACCTATCGCGAGGCTGCGCAGCGCCCAGCCGCCGAGCAAGTTACCGAACCAGCTGCTGCCTGAGTTTCGCTACTCGCAACAAGCAAGTAACTCACTCAAATGTTGCTGAACTAGTTCGACAGCGCCGATGCATCAACGGTGACCGTTTCACCAGAAGCATCAATGACTTGATATTCGAAACCCTCTTCGACAATCGCGTCATCAGCACCAAAAGCAACAGGAATCTTGTTGCATGCGTTCCGCATCAGGTAGCTGACAATCTCGACAAGCTCTTCGCTGTTGTAGGACTGGGTAAGACGACCAAAGAGTTCTTCGTCCACTGCTGGCGGACCAACGAACATCGCATCAACCAGGTCGAGAGCAGCGAGTGTTCCTACTGAAAGTTTGCTGACTGACGCAGGGTCTTCTGAATCGAGGAGTGCACCATCCGCCCCTGCGTTCAGTGCGGCAACGCTGCGGACCGACTGACAGCGCCGGCACTGATGGAGCCGCGCGCCACGCAGACGCATGAGTTCCTTCGTCACTGGGTCGACGACCTGGAGTCGGCCGGTAGCGGCCAGCACGTCCATGATCGCCATCATCGGGTCGGCCGGAATCTCTCCGCTTGCGCCCCATGCCCACACATCGGTGGTCACGGTTTCACCAAGAAGGGCGCTCAGAACGACTCCTGAGCGTTGCCCAACATCGAGCAGATACAACGCCTGAACGAATGGCCCAATTTCGGCACCAAGCGCTCCCGCCGAAGCGGCCAGTGGCCCCCCAAGAACTCCCGTGACGTCAACCACGAATTGTTCCGTCAGCGCCAACGCTGCTTTCTGTCGTTCATCGAAGGCGTCAGAGGTCGGCCATGAACTGAGTTCGGCCGATTGCGCATCTGAAAGAGGTCCCCACGGCTTTGCGGTGAGTTCAGATTCGTTGTTGAGCAACACGGCGACGCGCCGACGCGCCAGTTCAAGAAGTCTGTTGTCACAAGATGCACGAACAGACTCGCAAGCGACAGCAAGTGCTGCAAGTACTTCTGGTGCGTCGACTTCGCGCGGGTCAGACATCAGCGAACCCCTCCAGGCGTGAATGAAATGGGGAGACTTTTGACGCCATTGATGAAACTCGACCGCAATTGCACAGGCGGCCCGGCAAGTTCCAAGTCAGGGAGTCGGGTATAGAGCTCACGAAACATGAGCGCGATTTCTCGGCGAGCAAGATGGGCACCCAAACAGAAATGCGGGCCAGGACCGCCAAAGCCAACGTGGGGATTTGGATCTCGAAGCACGTTGAACGTGTCGGGATCTGCGAAGACCGCTTCGTCGCGGTTGGCTGATCCGTAGAACATGATGACTTTGTCGCCTTGGTGAAACTCGTGACCCGAAAGCACGTAGTTCTGGGTGAGCGTGCGCCGCATCCAGACAACCGGCGATGCATAGCGCACGATTTCCTCGACTGTCGTTGACATGACGCCCTCGATGTCGGCGAGAAAGAGTGCCCGTTGATCGGGGTTCTGCGAAAGATGCGTGATGCCGTGATTCAACGCCGTGCGGGTCGTTTCGTGACCTGCGACCGAAAGCAAAATAAAGAACGAGGCGAGTTCATCACCTGAAAGTTGCTCGCCATCGACTTCGGTGTTTACGAGGGCTGATAACAAATCATCGGTAGGAGTCGCTCGACGGAGCACTGCTAATTCGTTCAGCAGCCCCGCCAACATCGCGCCTGCTTCAAGGAAGGCAGTAATCGGATCGACGCCTTCCGGAATGAAATCAGGATCGCCGCCGGAAAGAATGATGTTCGACTGCGCCAGCACCATGTCGTATTCGCTATGCGGAATTCCCATCATGTCGAGAATGACCAAGAGTGGGAACGGCATCGAGACGTCGGTTACGAAGTCGATCTCCCCCTTGTCGACAATCTTGTCGACAACCTTTTTCGCTGTCTTCTCAACGTCGTCGAGAACAGCATTCAACATGCGCGGGGTGAACGTTCCCGACACAATCTTTCGCAAACGAGCGTGGCGCGGATCATCCATCGAAATAAGAGATCCGTAGAACTCATTCATTTCCGCTGGCATGTCGAGAATTGAGACTGCGCCCTGACCCGAACAAAAGATCTCAGGGTGACGACTGATCTCCAAGATGTCATGCATTTTGGTGATCGCGAAATAACCGGGGCCTTCGGGGAATGGATCGATGATCGGTTCCGGGAAATAGGCAATCGGATTTTCGCGACGCAACGTGGCGAATGCGGCATTGCGCTCGTCCCAAGGCTTGGCCCAGAACTCGATATCGGAAAGATCGATGTTTTCAAGTTTCATTACGACTCCTAGACGAGAAGAAAGAATTCAGAGGGCACCGGAGCGATCGGTGGTTTCGATCAGTTCGAGACATTCACCATTCGGCCCGGGCCAGAACAAAACCAGCAGTAACGGGAATTCGTCGCCAACAGAAAGTTCGTCGGTTGGGACAAAGGGAGTTGAACCGGCGGAGCGGATAACTGCCTCGTCGGCGGCGCAATCGGTGGTTGACCACGCCATTCGAAAAATTCCGAGTTCGTTGGCACTGCGCACACGAACTGCAGATTTGGGTGCCGGATCGAGCCACTGAACAAGCGCAACGGTGAACACAGAGCCTTCGTCAGCGAGGATTGTCGCCCGCACTCGAATATCGGTCGCCGTTCCAAACAGTTCCTTTGTCCAAATCATTTCAGCAATGTCGAACTGCGGAGTGAGCCCCATCACATCCCGGTAATAGGCCAGCGACTCGTCGATATCGGCACAATTCACAACAACCTGCGCGATTGAGGTCTTGTCTGCGGCGAGCAATTGAACGGGGATTCCGTCGGGATCAAGAACCATCGCCAGACGTGGGCGATCCTCGCCTGCTTCGACGTCAACAGGACCTCCAACCAACGTTCCGCCAGCTGCGACAGCCCTCTCGATCGTGGCATCGAGATCGGGGGTGGTGAGCATCAACCGGTTGTAACCGGGATCGCCATTGAGCCCAGGGGCAGAGCCAGTCGGTAGCGGCGTCTTCCACTCAAGGAGATCAAGCGAAAGCCCGTCGAGGCCATCGTCGGAATGCATGATCCATGCATCCCATGCAACTTCGTCAAGACCGAATGCCTCGCCCGACTGGTTCTTGCTTGGCACGGTTCGCAATACGCGTCGAAGCCCCAGTGCTTCGTAAAACGCAACAGCTACATCGAGGTCAGAGCAGTTCGAATTGCAGTGATAAATGCGGCTTCCCTGAATGGCCATCGTCGAATCTTAGGGCCACCGAACCGGCTGCGCCTTCAGCGCTCAGTAGGACTCGGGATCGTCAATAACTGACTGCGGCACGGGGAAGTTGTAGAGCTCTGAAGCGTTCTTCCACGTAATGCGAGCGATGTCCTCGGCCGGCAGATCGCCGATCTCGTGCTTGGCCACCGCCTGTGTGTTTGGCCAGGTTGAATCGCAATGCGGGTAATCGCTCTCGATGAGGATGTTCTCGATGCCAATGCGATCTCGCTGAACAAACGCAGATGGGTCCTCAACCGCGCAGAACCAAAAGTTTCGTTTGAGAACTTCGGCAGGCGTGAGGTCGGTGCCCTTCCACGTTCCGTACATTTCGTGATAGCTGAGCATGTGATCGAGGCGGTCCATGAGGCCCGCCACCCATCCGATTCCGCCTTCGGACATGCAGAGTTTCAAATCAGGGAATCGAACAGGGAGCAACGAATACAACCAGTCAACCGCGGCAAACATCGCGTAACCGAAGAACAGCACGCCAACCGTGTCACCTGGAGCGTCTGGGGCAGTCGCCGGCGACGTACCTGAAGATCCGATGTGAAGG
>JAPLAE010000090.1 GCA_026393455.1 Actinomycetota bacterium | reverse complement strand
GCTGAACCTCGTCGTCGACCAGCACATAAGATCGCCGTATGCGTGAAGTCGTGATTGTTGATGCCGTCCGTACTCCTGTTGGTCGTCGCAATGGGGCCTTGTCCTCCATGCATTCGGCCGATCTTCTTGCCGTGCCGTTGAAGGCGCTGTTCGATCGAACCGGTATGGATCCGGCCGAGGTCGGACAGGTCATTGGCGGTTGTGTCAGCCAGATTGGTCAGCAAGCGTTCAACATCACCCGCACCGCGTGGCTCACTGCGGGTCTGCCACTCGAGGTTGCTGCTACCACGGTCGACACGCAGTGTGGCTCGAGCCAACAAGCCGTCGACATCGCCTATGCACTCATTGCAGCGGGCGTCATCGATAGCGCCGTAGCTGGTGGCGTCGAAGTCATGAGCAAGGTCCCGATCGGCTCCAATGTGGCCAAGGGAATGGACATGGGGTCACCCATCCCGAAGTCGTACTTCCCACAGTACGAATACACCTCGCAGTTCGACGGTGCCGAACGCATCGCGAAGAAGTGGAACATCACTCGCGAAGACACCGATGCACTTGGCCTCGCTTCTCAAGAACGTGGTGCAAAGGCATGGGCCGAAGATCGTTTCGCAACACAAATCATCCCGGTCGACGCACCCGACCTTGGTGAAGATGGCAAGCCCACCGGCACATGCCACCACGTTGCTCGTGACGAAGGTCTGCGCGACACCACCGCCGAGAGCCTCGCCGGTCTCAAACCAGTGTTTGGCGACGATGGCGTGCATACCGCCGGCAACGCCTCGCAAATTTCCGATGGTGCTGGCGCAGTCCTTCTCATGACTCCCGAGAAGGCCAAGGAACTTGGTCTCACGCCTATCGCTCGCATCGTCGACACCTGCCTGGTTGGTGTCGATCCGATCTTGATGCTTACCGGCCCAATCGATGCCACCCAGCATCTGCTCAAGCGCAACAACCTTTCCGTTGACGACATCGATCTGTTTGAGATCAATGAAGCATTCGCTTCGGTCGTACTTGCCTGGGCTCGTGAACTCGACGGCGATCTCGATCGCGTCAATCCCAACGGCGGCGCCATCGCCCTCGGTCATCCGCTTGGCGGCACCGGCTCCATCCTCATCACCAAAGCCGTGCACGAGTTGCAGCGCACCGGCGGCAAGCGTGCGATCGTCACAATGTGTTGCGGTGGCGGTCTCGGTACCGGCACGCTTATCGAACGACTCTGACCAATCGGCCGAGTTTTGGCCCGACAGTCAAACGAACCAAATTCTTACAAGGAGCCTCGATCAAGCGTCGGGGCTCTTTCGCGTGACACACCCAACTTCTATGGTGGCGAAATCGCCGCGCCTGCAGCCAGAATCCCCTCACCTTCGAGGCCAACATGGCAACGACCGACCGCACGGCTCATGCAGTACATCGAATTCCCTCCAAACTTGAACGCAGCAATGCACGTCAACGCAGGTCAGCGGGCCTCATCGCGCTCATTGGCGGTCTCGGTGCACTGTTGTTCATCGGATCAATGACGCTCTTCGTCTTCGTTCTCACCAACCTTGCCCACCACGGTTCTACCCCTTATGCCGCTGAACCAACCGTCATCAATATCGTCGATGGCGACACCATCGACGTGCGCATTGGCTACAAACGCCAGCGGGTTCGGCTACTCGGAATCGATACTCCCGAAACCAAAGACCCCCGGAAGCCCGTGCAGTGTTTCGGGCACGAAGCCAGCGAACACACCGCGCAACTTCTTCCTCGCGGAACAATCGTCCGACTCGAACACGACATTGAAGAGCACGATATCTACAACCGACTTCTTGCCTACGTCTGGCGATCCTCCGACGGACTCTTCGTCAATCTCGACCTTGTTACACAGGGCTATGCCAACGTCCTTTCGATTGCCCCGAACACGGCCCACGCTGACGAGTTGCGGGCGGCAATGACCACTGCGAAAACCGCTCCGCGGGGCCTTTGGGCAACGTGTGGCGGACCGGGGAAACCCGCCTCATGAGGAGTTGAGCCTCGGCGGGCGATACCGTGACAGCCGTGACAACGCTCGCCGAACGCTTGGGCCACGCCCCCGATGCCCGACTGGTCATCATCAATAGTGACGATCTCGGCCTATGCCATGCCGCCAACACCGGCACCTATGAATCGTTACGTCAGGGATTGTGTACAAGCGCAACGCTCATGGTCCCGTGTGCGTGGGCCCGCGAAGCGGCATCGGATTTTCGGGGCGAGGACATCGGCGTCCACCTCACACTCAATGCTGAATTCGAACGTTACCGATGGGGGCCGATCACGCACGCCCCCTCACTGCTCGATGGCGACGGCGGTTTTCCGCGCACTGTTGCCGACCTTTGGGATCATGCTGACCTCGACGAAGTGCGACGTGAATGTCGAGCCCAAATCGAGCGCGCCATCTTGTGGGGCTTCGACGTGAGTCATCTCGATTCACACATGGGAGCGCTACAGCTGCGGCCAGAGTTTTTTGATGTTTACCTTGACCTCGCCGTTGAATTCAGTCTTCCGCTTCGACTTTCTGGTGCGTCAACCGAACGGGCAATCGGTTTTCCCTTCCGGCGCCTTGCCGCGGAGGAAGGAATCGTCTCTCCAGATCACTTCTTGTACGTCAATGGCGTAGGAAGTCGCCGAGCAATAGAAAAGGCAGTCTTCGAACTTCGTCCTGGCGTCACCGAGATGTACGTCCATCCGGCAACCGACACACCCGAACTTCGTGCAATCGGCACCGACTGGTCTGCTCGGGTTGACGACCTTCACTTGGTCTGCCACGACACCCGCTTGCAGACAATGCTCGAACGATCTGGCGCTGTACTCATCGGCTACCGCGAACTTCGAGAACTTCAGCGCGCTGGTTGAACGCAGCTAAGCCAATCGCTTCGACACTGATTCAATAAACAAGCGGGCTCCATCGTCAGGAATTTCCGCGGCAACGACAGAATCGAACTCGGCGATCATCAAGTCCCGACAGATCTGGCCAAGCAACGCATTGCCAATCCCCCGGCGTCGATATGACTCGTCAACGATGAGTGGACCGGTCCACCCCGCACGCGTAATGGAGTGACACCCGATTCCCACCACAACGGGATCGCTCTCGCCACGAAGAGCAACGTGGCAGGTTCCGTGTTCAAGTGCTCGTGAGATCTCATCAGCACTACGCGGCCACCCGGACGTTGCCGCAAGAAGTACACGAGTCACGTCGTCGTCATGGATGGCCCGACGAATAGCGATGCCATCGGGGACCTCTGCCCGATAGGTGGTGGCAACTGAATACGACTCCCAGAACTCATGGGTCTCATAGCCGTTCGTTGCGCACAGCAAGGCGACGGAGGATTCCACTGGCGCGCCGGGCCATAACGAGAATGGAACTGCGCCTCCAACGAAGATCTCACGCGCACCGCGTTCAGTGGCCCACTGCTCTGCGTGCTGAAGCAATAGACCGCCTCGACCTGATCGTTGGACATTCGGACCAACGGCAATCAAGCGAATCGAAGCAACCAGTTGTCCGTCGAGATCTCGGTCGACACCCACCGCTATTACTGATTCGCCATCTTCTGTTGCCATCACGATTCCTGATCGCTCATGACAAGCCGTCAGCATTTCGTCGGGAGTGAGGTCTTCATCGGCGGCGACGCGCAACATGAGGTCGACGATGTCATCAACCCGATCTGCTCCCCATGGAACGAGTTTCATCATGCGGAAGGTGACGCAACATCGGCGCGATTCGCGTTTGTGTTGCGAGAGGTGAGGATTGCCGCCACCAGACCCACGACAAGAACCACGACAGCGAGAGCAGACGTGAGGAGAAGTGCTTCATCAAGACCAGAGAGAACTTGGTCGACAATCACAGTCGCCGATGCCACTCCGAGCACCCCACCAGCGATGTGATCAATCGCCTGATCGCGTCCACTCGAGGCCAAGAGCGCGACGATGCCCGCTCCGAGTAACGCTCCGATTGCTCCCGCAATAACAGCGAACACGCGTCGACGAGCTAGGAGAAGTCCGGCGATCGCTCCGATCACGGCGAATGCCGGAAAGGCAATTGCCCCAACCCGTAACGCATGCACCCAGGTTTGCAATCGCTCAAGCCCTGGAGCGTCGACCAATGGCAACTGCAAAGAAATCCCCTGAAAATTGACCTTGTCAAAAACATGAATACCATTGGAATCGAGTTGCTTCCTGATTTCGGCGAGAGATGTTCCGAGGTCCAACGACAAGCCCTGTGAATTGATGCTGACGAAACGGTCATTTCCATCAACCGCATGCACAAACTCATCGTGGGTGGCGCGAACTGCCGATTCCCAAACCGAAATGAATGCATCGGTCTGTACGACCTGAACTGTTGCCAATGCAACGAGTTCCGTCACTTTGTCTGTAACAGTTCCCGAGAAGCCACTCAATGGTCCGGGCAACACACCAGCCACCAAATCGTCTACGCCCACAAAATCAACGATCTGAGTTGCGAGAGCCGATGCGACATCTTGCTGGACAGCCGGATTGTTGACGATTGCCTTACTCGTGGCAACCCATGTGTCTTGATCGAGAATCGCGCGTTCCGTCCAGAACGATGCAACCCCAAATGTCGCGGAAAGGCCTGCGAGAAACAAAAGGACAGCGCCGATCACCGTTCTCTTGCGATTCGAGCGAGATGCGGGTGCAGCGCCACCGGAGACTGTTGTCCGTGATGTGGGTTCCGGAGTTGAGCTTGGAGGGATCGACGGTGCCGTCGGGGGCTGCGCGGGCGGTTGCGTGGGCGGTGAATCAGGCCACGTCATTTCAGGAAATTCCAGCGAAGAGATCAGTTTCAGGCACGCTTGTCTCAACTCGCGAATGAGCGAGGATGTAGTCCTCAAACGGGTGAACAGTTCTTGCGATTTCACGAGGAAGCCCAAACCAAAACGCTGACTCAGGATCGACCTGCGTTGCATGCGCAAGAAGCGCATCGAGCCGAACATCGAACCACGGCTCAATGTCGATTGACGTCGTAACTCGATCGTCTTGACTCGGTCGGGTGAACCAGTCATCAGAGAACGGTGATTCGAGTCCAAGTTCAACGAACTTCTTATGGGTCGCTTCAACGCGCGCTCGTGACCACACCGAGTAATACATCTTGAGTGGTGTGAACGGATCGCCGAGGTCCGGCCGATAGGTGTGATCCCCAGCGAACTCAAAGGCGGGAAGCGAAATATCGTGCACGCGCAAATGATCGGGATGCGGATAACCCTGTTGATCATCTCCGTACGTGAGGATCACCTGAGGCTGTTCACGCCGAATGATTTGCACCAAACGGGCCACCGCCTCATCGAGATCGGCATTCGCGAAAGCGTCGGCCCGGGCATTGGCTTCTGAGTCGGGCATGCCTGAATCTCGGTAACCCAGGAGAACCAGCTCGTCATAACCAATGAGCGCTGCAGCGGCTTCGAGTTCCCGCTTTCGAACAGCAGCAA
Source organism: Actinomycetota bacterium (assembly GCA_026393455.1). GTDB lineage: Bacteria > Actinomycetota > Acidimicrobiia > Acidimicrobiales > Acidimicrobilacustridaceae > Acidimicrobilacustris. The sequence continues at coordinate 5,300 of JAPLAE010000090.1, read as the reverse complement.
GATCGGCCCTGACCTCCGGACGATCCATTGCAGGATTCAGGATGTCTCCCTCTTCACCGCCGGTGCAGGTCACAAGCACCGCGCGAACGCCTTCGGTCTTGTATTTCGCGACAGTCGGCGCACCTTTCGATGCCTCGTCGTCGGGATGAGCGTGAATTGAGAGCAGGCAGCGGTCAGCCATGGCCGCACGATACCGGTCGTGGGCCGGGGCGACACCTCGCCTGCGCCTGACACGCATAGTCTCACTCCGATGACTGGGACCTCAACGACCGGATTGATTGAACGTCGACGCCGGAGATCCCTTGTGCTCTTGGTCGTGGCCGCGCTCATGATCACTGCGGCGGCCTGCGGATCGAGCGGACGGACACTTCAAGAGCCAAAGTCAGGCGCAACTGCACCCGCGCGCAAAAATACAGGCTCGACTACGCCGGCCAGCAGTGGTTCGACCAACACCACCGCTGGAGCAGTCATCCGATCCACCGCTCTCACGCTCACCAGCGTGTCGTTTGGACCAAACACGCCGATCCCAAAGCAGTTCACATGCGATGGAGTGAATACATCGCCACCGCTCACAATCAGTGGAGTACCGACAGGAACAACTGAACTCGTTCTCGTCGTCACCAATCAGAACGTTGCAAATCAAACCCTGTGGCTATTGGCGGGTCTCGCTCCGGCAACGGTCTCAATCCCCCAGAGCGGCGTCCCATCCGGCGCGATTCAGATCGTGAATAGTTCAGGTAACGCGCGTTGGTCCGGGCCATGCCCAACATCGGGAACCTCTACGTACGAATTTGCGCTCTACGCGCTCACTGCGCCTTCGGGGCTCACCACCAACGCGAGTTTTGCCGATGTCAACGCGGCCATCGCCAAATCCTCAAGTGCGTCGGTCATCAGCGGTTCCTACAAGCGCTGAGTTTCACCCCATCGGTAGCAGGGCCATTAGTTGGCGAGAATGAGCCAACAGCGTTCCATCGCTGGCCCAAATTATTCCGTCCTCTTCACAAAACCCGTCGAGGCTCGCCGTTGAGTGAAACTCAACGAAGCACCAACCGTCGTGATCAACCGGCGGAAGCGACCGCACGTGAACAGTGAGATCGACGGTCGTGATCCCCCACGGACCACCAACCCGACTGAACATCGCCGGCATCCATGCATCGACAAATGCTGCGAGCACTGCAGCATCAACTGGTTGTGTTTCAGGCAGTCGAATCCATCCGCCGATGCGTGCTTCGTCCCCCCCGGTAAACGCTCGAGCGCCGAACGCCCATTTCTGTTCGAAACGTTTCGCCATTTCCGGAATTGCCGCATCGGGAATTGCGGAATCGAATCCCGGAGCGAGAACTTCGTCCGGACCTGGAACCTCCGGCATCGTCACGTCAGAAAATGATGGCCCTTCTCTACCAGCAGAGAACGCTCCGATCGACAGTGCGATTGTCCGACCTTTTTGTTTCATCGTCACTCGAACAGAACTCATTGAACGACCCGAGCGTTCGACCACCACGTCAAGATCAACGAGTCCTTCTGATGCTTTCGACAGAAAATGCGTCGTGAAGGAGCGGCACAAACGAGAGGAATCATTGATTTCCGCCTCGCACGCGCGCACCAAAATCGCATTGAGGTAACCGCCGCAGGGCCCGACACCCGCCCACCACCCGAGATCAAGCTGAGCGGAGTATCGGCCGTCGCCAAGCGAATGGACTGACGTATCGGTGTCGAAGCGTGTTGTCACCTCCCGAGATTAGACAGACCCCGCCCGATGCGATGACCCCCGCCCTGCGCTAGAACCTAGAAACACATTGCTCTGCATCAGGGGGTCCACATGAAGGCATTCCAGTTAGTCGGCGGCTCATCCCAAGTTGACGCCACAACGGCGCTCAACGAGGTCGCACAGCCCGATCCCGGCCCCGGTCAGGTACTTATTCGCATCGGTGGCGCTGGGGCCTGCCACAGCGATATCAGCCTCATGGAATTCTCTGCCGCCGGTCGACGCGACGTCCCCATGACACTCGGCCACGAGAACGCTGGTTGGATCGAAGCATTCGGACCCGGATCACTCCCTACGCCCGGACTCGAGATTGGTGCGCCGGTCGCGGTCTATGGCGCGTGGGGGTGCGGCCAATGTTCAAACTGTCGCAAAGGCATGGAGAACTACTGCCTCAACATTTCTGCCAGCGGTCCGGGCCTCAGCGTCGACGGCGGAATGGCCGAGTATCTGCTTGTTCCTGCGGCGCGGTACCTCGTGCCTCTGGGCGACATGACACCGGCTGAAGCCGCGCCACTTACCGACGCTGGCCTCACGCCGTACCACGCCATAAAGCAGTCACTGCACTTACTTGTTCCTGGTTCTTACGTTGTTGTCATTGGTGCAGGTGGTCTTGGCCATCTTGCTGTGCAGTTCCTCAAAGCGTTGTCACCCGCAACCGTCATCTGCGTTGATCAACGCGAGTCGGCCCTCAAGGTCGTCGCCGGTCTCGGTGCCGACCACACCGTTGTAAGCGGCCCGAACGCTGCTGCCGAGATCCGAGGAATTACTGGTGGCCGTGGCGCAGAAGTCATCCTCGATATTTGCGGTTACGAAGACACACTCGCTCTTGCCGCAGCGGTTGCCGCACCACTCGGACGACTCACCGTGGTTGGCGTTGGTGGCGGAACGCTGCCATTTAGCTTCTTCACCTTCCCCTACGAATGCAGCGTCCAGAGCACCTACTGGGGAAGCATCACCGAACTGAGCGAGTTGCTCGATCTCTCACGCAGCGGCGACTTCCGTGTTCACGCTGAGACCTATTCGCTTGATCGTGCCGGCGAGGTCTACAACAAGATGGTCGACGGAACGCTGCAAGGTCGAGCAGTCATCGTCCCCTAATCCGGACCGACAGCACGACCGGACGCAGAAAAACACAATGGCCCGCAGCGCAAGCTACGGGCCATCTGCGTTCTCGGTTGGAGAAAAATCAGTTTGAAGCGACGGACTTCGGTCGCCAGAACGTCGCGAGCTGCAACAACGCACCACCAACGCCTGCAGCGAGCACGATGATCAGGCCCGTGGGGACACCGCACCAGTGGATCTTGGCGGCATGATCGATTGACCATTCACCGGGACCAGTACAGGCAAGACCAATGCCGACAGCGGCGAGCACGATGACATATTCGATGCCACCACCCGGATTAAAGATGAACCATCCGTTTTTGCGATGAGTCGTAATGAGTGCCACGACCATGATGGCAACCATGCCTGCAGCCGCAAGCGGCGTGAGGAATCCAAGAGCAAGAAAGACACCGGATCCGATTTCGGTCAGCGCGGCGAGCCACGCATTGGCCTTCGGCATCTTCATGCCCATCGACGCGAACCAACCAGTGGTGCCAGCGATCTTGCCGCCACCGAAGATTTTGTTCAATCCATGTGTTGCCAGCGTGAGACCGACCACAACGCGGATAATGAGAAGACCGAGATTGAGGCCATTGATCATCTCGTCGCTCATCATGTGACTGTTAGCCATCGTACTCATTGTCATCATTGCTTCAGCTCCAAACACGAGTTCTCTCGAGAGGGTTGTTAACTCATAAAGAGTACGGCCGGCGCCCTTGGGTTAGGTGGACGGTCACGAGTTACCGGAAATCGCGCGACCGATGGCCGCCAACTACTGGCAGAACTTCGAGTTTGTCGGCCACAACGTTGATCACCCCGTCGACCCGTTCAAGACGACCGCGCACCAATAACGCCGGTGCGCCACGAGCGACACGCCGATAGCGCTTCCATAAACCAGGCGAACACACCACATTGATGAGTCCGGTTTCATCTTCAAGATTCACGAACGTGATGCCGTGTGCAGTGGATGGACGCTGCCTGTGTGTCACAACTCCCCCAACAAGTACACGTGTGTCAGTTGGTGCGGTTCGCAATTCGATTGCAGTAAGCACCCCGAGCGACATGAGGTGTTCGCGTTCGAACACGGTTGGGTGACCGTCGGGAGCAACGCCGGTGGCCCACAGGTCGGCACCAGCGAGTTCGCGAGACGACAAGCCCGGAAGCGTTGGCGCGTCGACACCCGTGACAATGCCAGGCAAGCGATCGGTTCCTGTTTCGGCCACTGCGCCAGCGGCCCATAAGGCTCGACGTCGATCGAGAACCGTGCCACTGCGATCGGTGCACGTTGAAAAGACACCTGCTGTCGCCATTGCTTCAAGGGCCGTGCGATCGATATCGACGCGTTGGGCGAGATCAGTCATCGATGCATACGGACCATTCGTTTCTCGTTCAGCGACGATGGTTTCGGCAAGGTCTTCGCTCACTGAACGCACCGATGACAACCCCAACCGCACTGCCGGCTGGGGAACCTCGACACCGCCTATGGGAAACGCATCGAGCGGAAAAGGAACGTTGGCACTTGTGGCGACGCTTCCTTCGACCCATTCAAGTGTTGCCCCAACGCCAGAAGCCGCAAGATCGGGAGTGCGTACCACCACCCCATGGCGACGAGCGTCGGCCACCAAGGTGTGTGGTGAATAGAAGCCCATCGGCTGTGCGTTAAGGAGGCCAGCGCAAAACGCTGCCGGGAAATAACGCTTGAGATACGAACTCGAATAGACGAGATAGGCAAATGACACCGAGTGGCTTTCAGGAAAACCAAAGTTCGCGAACGCCGCGAGTTTGTCGAAGATCTGATCGGCGATATCGCCGGTGATGCCACGTTCGGCCATGCCTTCAAAAAATCGACCACGTAAACGTTCCATACGTTCCGTGCTTCGTTTCGACCCCATCGCTTGTCGTAACTGATCGGCCTCGCCGGGACTGAAACCGGCAACGTCGATCGCCATCTGCATGAGTTGTTCCTGAAACAACGGGATACCCAAAGTTTTCGCCAGCGAATGTTCAAGCAACGGATGCAGATAGGTGACCTTCTCGAGACCATTGCGACGACGGATATATGGATGCACCGAGTTGCCTTGAATGGGCCCAGGACGAATAAGTGCAACCTCAACAACAAGGTCGTAGAACTTGCGTGGTTTCAACCGCGGCAGTGTGGCCATTTGTGCACGACTCTCGATCTGGAACACACCAACTGAATCGGCGATGCACAACATGTCGTACACAGCGTCGTCTTGAGGCACCTCAGCGATATCGATGTTCAGGCCATACGTTGCAGCCACCGCATCGACGGTGTTGTGCAACGCGGTGAGCATGCCGAGACCCAATAGATCGAACTTCACCAGCCCCGCTGCAGCGCAATCGTCTTTATCCCATTGCAAAACACTTCGGTTTTCACGCCGAGCCCATTCGACCGGACAGACCTCGATAATGG
>JAPLAE010000061.1 GCA_026393455.1 Actinomycetota bacterium | reverse complement strand
ACAGTAATTGAGGTGACGGCATTGGTGATGGTGTTAATCCGTGAAACGGTGCCGCTGTCGATATTTGTCACCCACGCACTCGATCCGTCAGGACTCACAGCAACGCCGCAGGGGAACGAGCCAACAGTAATTGAGGTCACGATATTGGTGGCGGTGTTAACACGCGAAACGGTGTCGCTGCTGATATTTGTCACCCACACACTCGAGCCGTCAGGACTCACCGCAATGCCGTTGGGGCCAGAGCCAACAGTGATTGAGGTGACGACATTGTTGGTGGTGTTGATACGCGAGACGGTGGTGCCAGAACCGCCGCCATAGTTCGTCACCCACACACTCGATCCGTCAGGACTCACAGCAATGTTGTAGGGGCCAGAGCCAACAGTGATTGAGGTGACCGCATTGGTGGTGGTGTCAATACGCGTGACGGTGCCGGTGCCGGTCAAGTTCGTCACCCACACACTCGATCCGTCAGGACTCACAGCAATGTTGTAGGGGCTAGCGCCAGTAGTGATTGAGGTGACGGCAGTTGTCGAAGGTGTGATTGCACTGGCAATTCCTGACAAAGCCAGGACGCTGAGTATTGCGAACGCTGTTGCGAGAACCAGAGTGTTGCGAAAGAACCCAGTCCCTGGGAAGTAATTAATGCTCATAATCTCGAATCCTTTCAAGGGCCGAGACTCTGATCCCGGACGAAAGAACCTACCAATAAAGGTGGGTGTGGATTGTTGGAAAAGATTTAGCCACAAGGCGTCGACGTTGTGCAGTTCGGAAGGAAGCGCGGCGCGTAATCGCCCCCGGATGTTGGACGAGTATTGGACGGAGCAACCTCGCTAAGGTTGCAACACCGAGAGGGACCGCCCCGACGGACGATCCCTCTCGTTGTGTTCTTGGGTGGGCGATACTGGACTCGAACCAGCGACCCCTGCCGTGTGAAGGCAGTGCTCTAGCCAACTGAGCTAATCGCCCTGAGGCGGGTGATCGTAGCCGAACCGTTCAATGGGTCCACAGCCCGGATTCTGTCTAGGCGTGCCATTGCGTGGCTCTAAAGTTCGGGCTCCACGCACCGGATGGTGCGGGTTGGTTTGAACTAGGGGAGCACTAATGCCGATTCCTGCCGATGAGTTTCCGCTGCATCAAGCCCCATACTCACTCGCTCACGCTGCATCGAGCGATCGCAACTTCTATGACCGTTCGTACTGGAACGCACATGATCGTACGGGCGAGGTATTCCTTATTACTGGTCTCGGGCAGTACCCGAACCTTGGTGTTACCGATGCGTTCGCGTGTATCCGTCGCGGCGATCTGCAGCACACCATTCGGATGTCCGACGTTCTTGGCTCTGATCGCATGAACCAGCAGGTTGGCCCGTATCGCATTGAGGTCATTGATCCCCTGAATGAACTTCGAATTACGTGTGACGGTAAGGCACAAGAATTTGAGCTCGATCTTGTTTCGCGCAACGGGGCAAAGATCATGCTCGACGCGCAGCGCTTTGCTCAGGTTGGCACTTGGGAAGGATTCATTCGCGTCAAGGGTGAAGAGATCATCGTCGACCCCGCCACATGGGTCGGCACTCGCGACCGTTCATGGGGTATTCGCCCAGTTGGTGAACCTGAACCAGCAGGTCGCTGGGTTGCTGAACCGAAAGCCGATGGCGGCTTCTATTGGATCTACGTACCGCTTCGCTTCGACGACTTCGCTCTTGTTTTTATTGCCCAAGAAGATGGGGATGGTTTGCGCACGCTGAACGACGCGCTTCGCATTTGGGCTGATGGACGCGTTGAGCCTCTCGGCTATCCGAAGTACGACATCAACTATCGGTCAGGCACGCGTATTCCGGAGTCGGCAACGATCACAGCGCAAGCGGCTGATGGTTCACCGCTCGTTGTTGAGGTGGAGTGCCTCGGTCATGTCGCTCTTTCCGCTGGTTGCGGTTATGGACCCGACCCGCAGTGGACACACGGCGTATGGCGCGGTCGTGACTGGATCGAAACCGCGACTTACGACCTTACGAATCAGTCCGACCCTGGAATCATGATCGCTACTCAATACAGCATTCTCGATCACGTCGGTAAGGCAACACTCGACGGCAAGGTCGGCTACGGATTGTTCGAGCACTCCTGCGCCGGACGCCATGCGCCATCAGGTTTCGCCAACGGCGGATCGATGGCTCCCTGAGTACTCCTGCTTCGTAGCGCTTAGCGCGGTGGCAACAGACCGATATTCGTTCGGGCCCGTTCAAGGACGGGCCCGGCAATCGCTCTCGCCTTTTCGGCACCGGCCGCGAGAATCGATGCAGTTCCAGTTGGGTCAGTGGCGAGTTCAGCGAAACGAGCCTGAATCGGTCGCAAGGTTTCGACGACGGCCTCGGCGACCGCAGTTTTGAGATCTCCATAGCGAGTGTAGGAATCGGCCAATTCTTCAGGAGCAGTGCCGGTGCACGCGCTCAGAATTGAGAGAAGATTGGAAACGCCCGGCTTTTCGGCAACGTCAAAGCGGACATCGGTATCGGTGTCGGTAACGGCTCGTTTGATCTTCTTTGCGACCGCATCGAGATCCTCGAGCACCAAGATCGTGCCCTGGGGTGAGTCCTCCGACTTCGACATCTTTTTAGTTGGATGCTGGAGATCCATGACTCGAGCTCCGACTTTTGCGATCGCTGCCTCGGGAACAATGAACGTGTCGCCGTACCTGCTGTTAAATCGAACGGCGAGATCTCGTGACAATTCAAGATGCTGACGTTGATCGTCTCCGACGGGTACGCGATCGGTGTCGTAGAGAAGAATGTCTGCGGCCATGAGTGCCGGGTAGGTGAAGAGTCCAGCCGAGACGAATTCGGAGCTATCGCTTTTGTCCTTGAACTGGGTCATGCGCCGCAATTCTCCGAACGCAGCGGTGCATTCCATGAGCCACGAGAGTTCGGCGTGCTCGGGGACGTGACTCTGCACAAAAAGAGTGGTTCGGGCGGGATCGATCCCTATGGCAATGAGTAATTGTGCGAGTTCGAGGGTGCGGTTTCGCAGTTCGACCGGAACTTGGGGGACGGTCAGAGCGTGCAGATCAACGACACAGAAGATCGTGTCGGCCTCGTCCTGATCGGTAACCCAGTGGCGAAGCGCACCGAGGAGGTTGCCAAGCTGGACCGGACCGGTGGGCTTAATGCCCGAGAAGACACGCGTCATGGAGGCCGATGCTAGAGGTCCGGGGCCATAGGCCGGGACCTCTATGCACTTTGGTGCCCGTAGACCCCTCTAACGTGGGCCCGTGCCATACGAGGTCCAGACATCAGTCTTCGAGGGTCCCTTCGACCTGCTGCTTCACCTGATCCTGCGCGAGCAGGTTGACCTCTACGAGATCTCTCTTGCACGCATTGTCGATGCCTATCTCGTCGAGATCGAGAAGATGGAACACGTCGATCTCGAAATCACAACAGAGTTCCTGCTGATTGCGGCGACACTGGTCGAACTCAAATGCAAGCGATTGCTGCCGGACGATACCGACTTTGATCTCGACGATGAGTTCTCGCTTTGGGAAGAGCGAGACCTCCTTATTGCTCGCCTCCTCGACTGCAAGACCTTCAAAGATGCAGCACATGTCCTTTCCGATCTCTTCGACAATGCAGCCTTGTGCGTCCCACGTCGCGCTGGTCTTGACGAGCGCTATCTGGAACTCGCTCCTGATTTACTCGAGGGCGTCGATATCGATGATGTTCGGGCTGCCTATATCCGTGCGATGACTCCAAAGCTCGTACCAACCGTCAGCATCGAACACATCCACAGCGTTCGTGTCAGCGTCGGTGAAGCAGTCGAGGAACTTATCGACGAACTCCCACGCTTTGGGCGAGTCTCGTTCCGTCGTCTCACTGAATCACTGGTGGAGCGGCTGGAAATTGTCGTTCGTTTCCTGGCGGTGCTCGAACTGTTCAAGCAAGGTTTTATCGAACTCGATCAACCGGCGGCATTCGGTGACATCGAGATCATTTGGGTCGGATCTCCGGCTCTCGGTGTGGCGGACCTCGCCGGCATCGACACCTACGACGGCTAAAGGGTCACCATGTCTGCCGACAATAAGCGAGCACTCGAAGCGATCATCATGGTCGCCGACACACCTGTGCCAACCGAGATGCTTTCGCAGTTAACCAGCCTTGCTGCCGATCGAGTTGATGCGTTGTTGGCGGAACTTGCCAGCGAGTACACAGGCGAGCACCGAGGCTTTCAGTTGGTCAGAGTTGCTGGCGGCTGGCGCTATCAAAGCCACCCCGATCAAGCGCCGTACATCGAGCAATTCGTTCTCGAAGGCCAGTCTGCAAAACTTTCCGCTGCAGCGCTCGAGACGCTTGCAATCGTTGCCTACAAGCAACCCATCAGCCGCGCTCAGATCGCATCGATTCGCGGGGTGGGCGTCGACAGCGTCGTCCGAACCTTGGAACAACGTGGCTACATCGGTGAAGTCGCTCGTGATCCGGGGCCGGGCCAAGCGGTGATGTTCGGTACCACTCCAGAGTTCCTCATGAAGATGGGGCTCGATTCTCTTTCGCAGCTTCCATCGATCGCTGATTTCGTTCCCGGTGCAGATGTTGTTGAAGCGCTCGAGATCGGCCTCCGGGTTGATTCGGCGGAAGCAGAACTCAGGGTTGCGGAAGAAGCTTTGGCCGAAGGCATGCAGAGTGTTCGACCTTCGTTGGGCGACTTGCTCGACGGGGACGGACAAGGGTGAACGACGATGACCGAACAGGGGAGCGACTGCAAAAGGTTCTGGCCCGCATCGGAATCGGTAGTCGGAGGGTCTGCGAGGACCTCATCGCCGACGGCGCGATCACAGTCAATGGCGAGGTTGCGGTTCTCGGTCGTCGTGTGGATGTTGATAACGATGAGATCGCAATCAACGGGGTCATCATCGGCATCCGGCCAGGGATCGTGCACCTCTTGCTGAACAAGCCAACCGGCGTGATCACCACGGCTGATGATCCGCACGGACGTCCCACGGTTCTTGAACTGGTACCAGACGAGCCCCGGGTGTTTCCCGTCGGTCGACTCGACATGGATACCGAAGGGCTCCTACTGCTCACCAATGATGGCGATCTCGCACATCGATTGACGCATCCGTCGTTTGGTGTCGAGAAGGAATACATCGCCCATGTTGAGGGTGAGCCGACTCGTGGGGAACTTCGGATTCTGCGAGAGGGCGTGGAACTCGAAGATGGGCTCACCGCGCCAGCCAAGGCGGCACTTGTTGGCCCTGGGATCCTCCGCCTCACGATCCATGAGGGCCGCAACCGTCAGATACGAAGAATGTGTGAGGCAGTGGGACACCCGGTGATTCGTCTAATCCGCACGAGGATCGGGCCGCTGGCCGACAGGAAACTCAAGCCAGGCGAATGGCGACCCTTAACCGGGCCCGAACTTCGATCGCTCGAAAAGGCAGCTGTTTCGCGCTCTGAGGAAACACCTTCAGCGAAGTGACATCACCCCTCTAGGATCAGACCGTGACTTCTGCAGTTCGAGCGCTTCGTGGCGCAACAACAATTGAGAGCGACACCACCGATCAGATTCGGACGCGAACAATCGATCTCCTAGAGCAGATGCTCGAGCGTAACGGCGTGAACCATGATGACATCATCAGCGTTCTGTTCACCGCTACTGACGATATCCATTCGATGTTTCCTGCATCGGCAGCTCGTGACATTGGCTTTGGAGATATCCCGCTGATCTGCGCTCGCGAACTCGACATCGAAGGTGCAACGCCACTTTGCATCCGCGTGTTGATGCATCTGAATACGACTGTGTCTCGATCAGATTTGCGCCATGTGTACCTCGAGGGCGCAAGCGGTCTACGCGACGACCTCCCGGAGTGACGTCGTGAATTCAAATCAATCCGAGCAATCGGCCTTGATCATCGGGGTCGGGCTCATCGGTGGGTCAATCGGCCAGCGACTCAGAGAAGCCGGTTGGCGCGTTGTCGGGCGGGATCGTTCCCCTGAATGTCTTGCGCGCGCTCTTGCAGTGGGGGCTATCGACTCCATAGCGCCCGATGGTTTCGTGGCTGGTATCGATCTCACCTTCGTGGCAACACCTGTGGGAGCTATCGCAGACGAGGTCGCGCTTGCTCTCCAAGACACAGAGGGTTTGGTCACCGATGTCGGGAGTGTGAAGACGCCTTTGCTGTCGCTCATGTTTAATCCTCGATTCATTGGCGGTCACCCGATGGCAGGGTCTGAGCAAGAAGGCGTCGAAGGGGCTCGCGTTGATCTTTTCGAAGGACGAACCTGGGTCCTCACCCCAGTCGATTCAACCGATGACGATGCGTTAGCGATGATTCGCGCCGTCGTTTCAAGTTTCGGTGCGGAAGTGGTGTCATTGCCTCCCGAGCGACACGACTCAATGGTCGCAATCGTTTCGCATGTTCCGCATCTCACCGCAGCGAGTCTCATGGGACTCGCCGACGAGCGTTCTAGCGAACATCGAGGTCTATTGCGATTGGCCGCTGGCGGCTTTCGAGACATGACTCGGATCGCTGCAAGTCACCCCGGGATTTGGCCAGACATCTGTGCCGAAAATCGCGATGCGATCGTGTCGGAACTCGATCGGTTGATGTCAACGCTTTCCACTGTTCGCGAGATCGTCGAAAATGGTGATCGCGATGGACTTGTTGCCGTTCTTGAGCGTGCGCGGAACGCTCGCCTTGCTCTTCCCGCCCGATTCGCCCGAGCGGAAGACCTCGCTGAATTACGCATCCCGGTTGCCGATCAAAAGGGTGCACTGGCAGGAATCACCATGATTGCAACCGAACTTGATATCAGCATTGCCGACATCGAGATCGCTCATTCAGTGGAGGGCGACGAAGGGGTTGTCATCCTTCTGGTGGAAGCAGTAAACGGAGCGCAGCTGCGCGACGGACTTCTCGACCGTGGTTACAAAGCGGTGTTGCGATCTCTTGATGGAGCCGAAGAACGCTGATGTCTGATGTGCTGAGCATCGTTCCCTTCGATGGGCCCGTTCAGGCGGTCGTAACGCCTCCCGGGTCGAAGAGCATCACCAACAGAGCATTGGTCATCGCAGCTCTTGCGAGTGGACAGAGTGTCCTGCGAGGCACGTTGCTGGCCGAAGATACGGAAGCAATGATTGATTGCGTAAAAACGCTCGGGGCTCGGGTCGAACAGAACCCCAAAGAATCATCCATCACGATCACCGGTATTGGCGGAGACCTGTCGAATGCCGGTCCCACCTTCTTCGCCCGTCAATCAGGTACCACCGCGCGCTTTATGGCCGCCGTCCTAGCTCTCGGATCGCAACCGTTTCTGCTCGATGCCGACGATGCGATGCGACGGAGGCCGATGGGCGATGCGCTCAGCGCCCTTGAGGGTCTCGGGATCACGATCAGCGCCAAGGGCGAGACTGGATTTCTACCCGTCGAAATATGTGGTCCGCCGACGAATTCCGTCTCGATGCCCACTGTCGTGATCGACGGTTCAACCTCAAGTCAATTCACGTCCGGGCTCTTGATTGCTGCACCATGCATGGAAGATGGATTGCGTATCGAACTTCGGGGCGACATCGTTTCTCGCCCATATCTCGATATGACGGTGTCGGTGATGCGCGCTTTCGGTGCCGAAGTTCTCACTCCCGACGAGCGAACCTTTGTGGTTTCGCCCAGCGGTTATCAATCAACCGATTTCCAGGTCGAACCTGATGCCTCGGCAGCGTCGTACTTCTTCGCCCTCGCCGCGATCTGTGGCGGAAGCGTTCGTGTCGAGGGACTACACCGAAACTCCCTCCAGGGCGATGTGCGATTCGTGGATGTGCTTGAAACTATGGGGGCCAATGTTGCGTTCGAAGAGAATGCCATCACGGTGACCGGAGCACCCCTGCACGGGATCAATGTCGATTTCCGTCAAATTTCCGATACGGCGCAGACGATTGCGGCGGTAGCAGTGTTCGCTGACGGCCCAACATCGGTGACTGGTATCGGGTTCATTCGGCAGAAAGAGACCGATCGCATAGCGGCTGTCGTCACAGAACTCCAGCGGCTCGGCGTCTATGCCACTGAGGACTCCGATGGATTCACCGTGACTCCTGGTCCGACGAATGATGCAATCATCGAGACGTACGACGATCATCGAATGGCTATGAGCATGGCGCTCATCGGTTACAAGCGGTCCGGTGTCACTATCTCAGATCCAACCTGTGTGGCCAAAACTTTTCCGAACTACTTCGACCAGATGGATCGACTCCGCAATGGGAGCTCACTGTGACAGAACAACCGATGGTCATTGCTATCGACGGGCCAGCAGGCTCGGGGAAGTCGACGGTAGCCAAAGCAGTCGCATTGAGACTTGGGCTTGATTATCTCGATACCGGTGCGATGTATCGATCAGTCGCGTTCGCAGCGCTGCGCGGGGGAGTAGACCCCGAAGACGCCGAGGTTGTGAGCAATCTCGCTAGAAACATTGATCTCCAAATCGACACCAACGGAACCGTCATTGTTGACGACGTGGATGCCACGATCGAGATTCGTGGTCCAGAAGTGACTCGGGCTGTGAGCATCGTTGCTGCCAATCCAGATGTTCGGAAGGAAATGCGTGCTCGCCAACGCCAGTGGGTGGCGAAGCGAGGCGGCGGTGTGATGGAAGGTAGAGATATCGGCACGGTAGTTTTCCCCGAAGCGCGTTTGAAGGTGTACCTCGATGCGAGCCCAGAAGTGCGGGCAACTCGACGGTCAAAGGAAGTCTCTGACCTGTCGTATGAGACCGTCGCAACCGACCTTGCCCGGCGAGATGCATTGGACCAGAACCGAACACACGACCCACTCCGGACTGCATCTGACGCGGTCACCATCGACACCAGCGATCTCAGTGTCGATCAGATTGTTGACGCAATCATGGGGCAACTGGCGTGAGCCGACGCGAGATCTTCATTCCCGAAGGTCACGACAACGGCGAACAACTCACGCTTCCGCAGAAGTCGCTCCATCACTTCGTGCGATTGCTTCTGGAGATCGTTACTCGGCTGTACTTCCGACTCGAAGTGCATGGTCGAGAAAATATTCCGAAGAGCGGACCCTTTATTGTTTCGCCTATCCATCGGTCGTACCTCGATACACCGGTTATCGGTGCCTCGATCTGGCGGCTCATGCGTTACATGGGCGCAGAAAAGATGTGGACCAATCGTCAGCTCGGTTGGTTTCTCACTGCGATGGGCGGATTCCCGGTGCAGCGCGGAGCAGCTGATCGCGACGCGTTGAAGGCGGCATTGCTTGTTGTAGAGCGCGGTGAGCCGTTGGTGATGTTTCCTGAAGGCACTCGTCAGTCCGGCCCAGTCGTGAACCAACTTTTTGACGGCCCTGCCTACGTGTCCTGTCGCACCGGAGTATCGATCATCCCCATTGGCCTCGGGGGCACAGAGCGAGCGATGCCTAAGGGTAAAAAATTCATCCGCCCAGTCAAAATGGTGGTGGTCATAGGGGAGCCGATTGCTCCACCGCCCAAAAAGGAAAGCGGACGAGTTTCTCGTAACGGAGTGCGTGAGATGACGGCTCTACTGAGTTCTCGCATTCAAGACCTTTTCGACGAAGCTCAATTGCTTGCAGGTTCGCCAAACCAGCACTAACTGCTAGCGCCAGGTTGTTAAGGCACCTAACTCAGAGCATCGAACCAACAGTGAGTTTGCGCACGAGGGGTTCGAAGTGCGACAGGGGCAACGTGTCGTAGTCAGTGTCGAAAGCGATCTGATCCCATTCGTCGGCAAACTGTGCAGCAAGCGCAAACTGTTCCGGGGTCAACTCTTCACGGTGAGTCTCGCGTGCGTCTGGGTCAGCGCCAAAGTGTTGGTAATAGTGCTTGCCTTGAAAGTCCTGGTGAACGCGAATCATTTGGTAGACGTCATCACGCACGTAGGGCTTAATCATTTCAGCTGAAATCGCACCATGATTCGCAACCGTGATCGCCTTGCCGACGTCGTGCATGAGCGAGGCGAAGACGACTTCCTCGTCGGCACCGGCGCGTTCGGCAAGAGTGGCCGTTTGCAGACAGTGGGTGAGCTGATCGGCATTAAAACCATCAGTGATCTCGCCGAGTGACTCGAGCAGCATCAGCATGCGATCCGCGACGCGTCCCTGACTGAGGGCGTGTTGGGCGCCGATGTGGAGCCATTGCTCTTGGGTTGATTCGTCCATGCGGGTGAATGAAGTCGCCATGGATACATTCTGCCTCGTCGAACGCCTCGGACACTGATTTTCCTTGCGCGTGGGTCAGGACGGGCCAATCGAGAGCATGACGCCGAGAAGTACCGCAGCGATTCCTGCCAGCAGGGAAACGGCCCCACCAATGGCGATCTATGCGAGCGATGCGAGAACGTCGCTGGCGTGGAGCGAGCGATCTTGCGTTGGTGGACGATTATCCACAGGTCCGCCAAACGCGAGCGTCGCAGCGCTGTCGATTGTGGCAATGAGATCTCGAAGGTTGCGAGGGGGCGGAAAGTATTCGTCTTCTTCGGTGACACTCACAACCTCGACGCCATTGCGGGGGGAAATGCGAGCAATCACTGACTCGACGAGCTCTTCTGGCGCCGATGCACCAGCGGTGACCCCGACGATCCCTTGGAGATCGCTCGGGAGTTCTTCGGGCCCGTTCACTCGGTAGACCCGATCGCAGCCAGCCTGACGGGCAAGGCTTTCAAGAGCGCGGGTATTTGACGAGTTTGCTGAGCCGATGACAACCATTGCGTCGCAGCGTGGCGCAATCTCGAGCAGCGCGGATTGTCGGTTGGTCGTCGCAAAGCAGAGGTCGGACCGACCCGGCACCCACATGTCGGGAAAGCGTTGTCGAGTTGCATCAAGCACGTCGGCCCAGTCGCGGTGACTCAGAGTTGTTTGTGCGAGTAACGCGACCGGCTCTGTAAACGGCGGAAGGGCAGCGACTTCCTCGACGGATTCAACACGATGAATATTGTCGGGAGCGACAGCCATCGTTCCGACTGCCTCTTCATGTCCCTCGTGACCGATGTAGACGATCTGGTAGCCCTTACCTGCTCGTACCTTCACCTCATGATGAACCTTGGTGACCAGAGGGCAGACAGCGTCGACGACGTATCCGCCGTTGGCTTGTGCCGCAGCCACAACCTCGGGAGCTGATCCGTGGGCAGAAAGCATGACTGGACTTCCCTCAGGAACCTCCGCGATGTCGTCGACGAACACAACACCGAGATCGCGAAATCGCTCGACAACCCGCTGATTATGAACGATCTCGTGGTAGCAGTACACCGGAGCCTCGAACGAACGAACCATCCAGGCGAGGGCTTTTATCGCCATCTCGACTCCCGCACAGAATCCTCGCGGTGCAGCAAGAAGCACCTTGTCTACCGAGGGGGCGGTCGACGTGTCCGAGGGCACGTGAGAGTGTTCGTTCATGGAAGAACAGGCTACCGGCACTAGCCTGACTGCCTATGTCGTCACCTCGTGTTGTCAGTGTCGCGCCAGCGTCGCCGGCTGAACGAGCTGGCCTGCTGCCAGGGGACCAGATCCTCCGTCTCAACGGCGAAGTTCCACGAGACATCATTTCGTACCGACTTCTTGCTGACGAGGGCGAACTGAGCCTCGATATCGATCGAGGTGGACTCCAACTTTCGCTCGATGTTGAAAAGCGGGACGGAGAGTCTCTCGGGGCTGAAATCCACTCGGCGCTGTTCGATCAAGTCCGTACCTGCGACAACCACTGCGAGTTTTGTTTCATCTATCAGTTGCCTCCGAATCTCCGGGAATCGCTTTATCTCAAAGATGACGACTACCGACTGTCGTTTCTTTACGGCAACTTTACGACCCTTACGCGCTTTACCGAGTTAGATCTCGAGCGGGTCGTGACTGAACGTATTTCACCTTTGCATGTCTCGATTCATGCAACCGATCCTGACCTTCGCTCATCGATGCTGCGGAACCGCCGGGGTGCGACGAGTCTCCGGTGGTTACGAGCGCTGCTCGACAACGACATCGAGGTGCATGGTCAAGTAGTCGTGTGTCCGGGCCGCAACGATGGCGCTGCGCTCGATCAAACGTTCGCCGATGTGCTTGATCATTATTCAGAACTTGCGACTCTGAGCGTTGTGCCCCTCGGAGTGAGCCGATTCAATACGGAAACAACGATGCGTCCGCATACGGTTGCAGAAGCATCTGATGTCATCGATGCAGTCCACGATTGGCAAGAGGTGTATCTCGCTGCGCTAGGTCGGCGGGTCGTCCATGCCGCCGACGAGTATTACCTTCTCGCCGGTCGTCCGTTTCCGGAGCATTCGTCGTACGAAGAGTTTCCGATGCATGAGGATGGAATCGGAATGGCTCGAACCTTCGAGCGAGAATTCTTGGGCCAAACGGCAACACCCACTGGTGTTGCCACGGGCTTTTTCGCTTGGGTCGACGGAGCTCCACCAGAGGGTTACCGGGCACCTCGAGGCGGGGGAGAGGTCAGTCTTCGGCCCCGTCCGAATGCACCGATAGCGATTTTGACCGGTAGTTACGGCACAAAAGTGATCGCTCCACTGATCGAATCGGTCGATCGATCTGACGTACGCGTCATTACGGTGGAGAATGAGTTCTTCGGAGGCAACACCGGCGTGGCTGGTCTCATGACAGGCACTGATCTCATTCGGGTGCTGGCTTCTGAACCAGAGGGTCATCGTTACCTCTTACCTGATGTCTGTCTGTCGCAGGGCGTCTTCCTCGATGGTCTTTCCCCTGATGATCTGCCGCGACAGGTCGAAATTCTTCCCACTGATGGGATCGCCCTTCGAAGGGCACTGGAGCCGAAATGAGTACTCAACCCACAGAACTTCCCCTCGTCGCCATTGTTGGTCGACCAAATGTTGGGAAGTCGACGTTATTCAACCGAATCGTCGGTCGTCGCGAGGCGATCGTTGAAGAGAAGTCTGGCGTCACACGCGACCGAAAAGAAGTGATCGCAGAGTGGCAAGCGCGTGATTTTCGGCTCGTCGATACCGGTGGATGGATGCCGGGTGGCGATGCTCTCGACGAGAAGGTTTCGAAACAAAGCGAGAAGGCGATTTTCGAAGCCGACGTTGTGTTGTTCGTCGTCGATGTCACTGTTGGCATTACTGAGGAAGACAATCGAGTCGCTCAGCTTCTTCGTAAGCGCGGTCGTCCGGTCCTTTTAGTAGCGAACAAAGTCGACGATACGAATCGCGAGTCAGCAATCTGGGACCTGCTTAACCTTGGCGTCGGTGACCCCTTTCCCGTCAGTGCACTCCATGGCCGTGGAACCGGTGACCTTCTCGAATCACTGATGTTGGAGTTTCCGCCCGAACCAGAGGCTGTGGTCGATGAAGACGAAGCCGAAGCCGACAAAATTTTCTCTGTTTCGATCGTTGGTCGCCCGAACGTTGGCAAGTCAACTCTGTTCAATCGATTAATCGGCGACGAACGTTCGGTCGTTCACGATATGCCTGGCACCACGCGCGATGCAGTCGACACAATTGTTGAAACCGAAGACGGACCGATCCGATTCGTTGACACCGCCGGTATGCGACGACGCAGCAAAGTCGACGAAGCCCTCGAGTACTACTCGCTCGTGCGAGCACTTCAAGCAATCGATCGATCCGATGTTGCACTTCTTGTCATCGATGCAACCGTCGGAGTTACTGCGCAGGATCAGCGGCTCGCGGAACGAATCGACGCTGCCGGGTGTCCTGTGGTGGTTCTGCTGAATAAGTGGGAGCTTCTTGATGCCGATGGTCGCGAAGAAGTTGGCTATCAGATCAGTCAGCGTCTTCATTTCATCGGAGAATCGCCAGTACTGAAGATCAGTGCTCTGTCCGGCAAAGGCGTCCATCGATTGCTGCCGGCGTTGCAGGGAACGATCGAGGACTACCACCGTCGAGTACCGACTCGGAAAGTTAATCAGGTTCTTCGTGCTGCGCAGGCAGCGCAACCTGGCCCGCATGGTGCAAGAGTGCTCTACGCAACGCAGGGCGCGACCGACCCTCCGACATTTACACTGTTTGCGAATAAAGAAATTCCCCCGTCGTATCTGCGCTATCTGGAGCGCTCGCTTCGGGAGGCATTTGATATGGGTGCAACACCTATCAAGATGAGAGTACGAAAGAGAGACTGATCGTCATGGGACGAACATGTGAAGGTCGAGTTGCGCTTGTCACTGGCGCCAGCCGGGGTATTGGCAAAGCGATTGCTCATCGTCTTGCTGCCGAGGGTGCTTCGGTAGCCATTTGCTCCCGACCGCAACCCGGACTCGCCGATTTGGGAACGCTTGATCAAGCAGTCGCCGATTTGAAGAGCACTGGATCAAAGATCGTCGGAATCCCATTCGACTTGAGTGATCCAGCCAACGATCTTTCACAACTCGTTGCGCAAGTCGAAACAGAACTCGGTCAGATCGACATTCTCGTGAACAATGCAGCTGCTGGCGGTTTCAAGCCGTTTATGGATTGGTCCGACAGCGGAATCGAAAAGATTCTGCAGCTCAATTTCTGGGTCCCATGGAAACTGATCCGCGAAGTTCTCCCTCAGATGCGCGAGCGAGGGGAGGGGTGGATCATCAACCTTTCTTCAGCAACTGCAATAGCTCCTGAGGGCCCACCGTTTCCGCCCACTGGTCCAGCGTCGATGGGGACCATGTACGGCGGAAGTAAAGCATTCCTCGATCGTTGGACAGCAAGTCTTGGTGTTGAAGCGGGAGCGGACGGGATCGCTGTCAATACGTTGGCGCCGCAGGCGGCGGCCGCGACCGAGGTTCTTCTCGCTCACTCAAATCTTCCCGATGAACTCTACGAACCTCTCGAAACTATGGCCGAAGCTGCATTGGCACTTGCAACTGCTTCGCCCGCAGAGCTCACGGGCCGAATCACTTACAGCCTCGAATTGCTCGCTGAGTTGAATCGACCAACCTTCACCCTTGATGGCACGGAAGAACTCAGTGATTGGGCTCCTTCAACGCTGCCCGCTCGTATTGCAATCATGAAGGCCCATTCGCGTGGCGAGCGCGAAGGTCAACAAGCCTCGAACGTCCCTGATCTGTTGAAGACGCTTCGGGGCTGACCGGCAATGCCTTGGTGCGAAGAGTGTTCCAAGTTCTGGAACCCAAACTCGATGCCTCCCGATGGCACGTGTCCATCGTGTGGTCGCATGATTGGTGATCCCCCCAAGGTTCAGAGAGTTCCCTGGCATTTCTGGATTCTGGTCGTCGCTGCGGGTCTCTATCTCGGATGGCGCGCGGTTCAAGGCATCCTTTGGTTGATGCGGTGAACGAGGAAATCGTAAGTGTTCAACTCGCCATTATTGGGAGTGGGTTCGGAGGCCTCGGCGCTGGAGTTATAGCGCTGGAACAGGGGATCGATTCTTTCGTGATTCTCGAGCGTTCGAAAGCTGTGGGCGGGACCTGGCGCGACAACACGTATCCGGGTTGCGCCTGTGACATCCCCAGCAACTTGTATTCGTTCTCTTTCGCTCAAAACTCGCGATGGTCACGCAGCTATCCAGCGCAACCAGAAATCGAGGAATATCTCGAGCGGATTACGACTCATTATGGGTTGCGATCGCGAGTTCGGTTCGGCTTCGATGTCGAGAATCTCTCTTGGAACGAAGGCGAACGGTGCTGGGTGATCACCTCGCGAAATGGCGACACCGTTAGGGCGTCAACGGTCATTTGTGCGACTGGGCCCCTGAGCCAACCTTCGGTTCCGGATCTACCAAGACTCGAGGTGTTCGAAGGTGAGATCTTTCACTCGGCGGCATGGCGGCACGATGTTGACTTGGCTGGCAGACGGGTCGGTGTTGTAGGCACAGGAGCATCAGCGATCCAACTGGTGCCGGCCATTGCCGACACCGTCGGGCACCTCGATGTCTTCCAGCGAACGCCGCCTTGGGTTCTTCCGCGCGACGACCGACCTACTCCCAAGTGGCGGCAGCGTTTGTATCGAGCGGTGCCGTTTCTGCAGCGCCTCCATCGATGGCGGATCTACTTCCGACAAGAGTTTCTAGCGCTCGCCTTTCTCGGTAGCGGCAAAATCGCGCAGGGGATGACAAAGCGAATCATCGAAGAAACGAAATCGTTGATCGAACAATCCTTTGATGATCCTGCAGATGCAGAAGCCTTAGTCCCGGACTACACGCCAGGGTGCAAGAGACTGCTCATCTCCAATGATTGGTACACAGCACTAGCGAAGAACAACGTTGAACTCATCAGTACATCTATAGAAGAAGTGACCCAAACCGGAGTTCGCACCTCCGATGGTGTTGAGCATGAACTTGATGTGCTTGTGCTGGCCACAGGTTTTGCCGTCTCTAGTTTCCCGTCGCCACTGCGCATTATCGGTCGCGATGGAATTGATCTGACCGATCATTGGAACAAGGGTGCGTCAACCGATTTGGGACTCACGGTTTCCGGTTTTCCGAACCTTTGGTTTTTGGCTGGACCTGGGACGGGTCTCGGGCACAACTCGATCGTCTTCATGATCGAGGTTCAACTCGAACACATTTCGCGTGCACTCCGCTTCATGCAGAACTCTTCCGTTGGTGTCTTAGAGCTTCGTCTCGAGGTCGAGGCCTCCTCATACGCAGAACTTCAGAAGCGCGTCGCTAAAACGGTTTGGACGTCGGGATGTTCCAGTTGGTATGTGTCGCCGGGTGGTCAGGTCGACACCATCTGGCCCGGAACGACGACCGAGTACTGGTGGCGGGCGCGGCGCTTCCACGCCGATCGCTACGTCCTGAGCCCGGGCCGATTCGGTGAGATCACCCTTGATCGCTAAGGTGTTCGGTCCACGGGCTGTGGCGCAGCTTGGTTAGCGCGTCGGTCTGGGGGACCGAAGGTCGTGGGTTCGAATCCCGCCAGCCCGACCAGACACGAGCGGGGTGCCACACTGGCACCCCGCCCTGTCACCCCCGAGGACTCCAGGAAGACTGATGTCAGACGAGAGCAAGAACGAGACATCGATAGAGACTCATGAGGCCCCTGAGGAACTTGAAATCAGTTCCGAGGAGCGAGCTTCGATTCGAGCTCAGAGGCTCGATCGACTCGCAGAGCTGAGGGAGGGTGGGGTCAACCCCTATCCGTACCGATTCGAGCGATCCTCCGATATTGGACCGGTACGCGAAGAGTGGTCCGCGATTGAAGCCGGCACAGAAACAGGAGCTGTTGCTCGGCTAGCTGGTCGTCTGATGCTGAAGCGAGAGCAGGGACGACTCACGTTCGGACAGTTACGAGATCGCTCTGGTGAGATTCAACTTTTCGTTTCTGCTGGAGTCCTCGGCAAGGAATCATTCGCTGAGTTCAACCAACTTGATCGAGGCGATTGGGTTGGTGTCGAAGGCGAGATCATGGCCACCAAGAAAGGTGAGCTCTCGATCAAGGTCACGACCTGGGAATTACTCAGCAAGGCATTGCGTCCTCTTCCCGACAAGTGGAAAGGGTTAGCCGATGTCGACGCTCGCTACAGGCAGCGTTATGTCGATCTGACAGTTAACCCCGATGCGCGTCGCGTCTTTGAAGTGCGCTTCGCTGCGGTCGATGCCATCCGGCAGGTCTTGCGTGAACGTGGCTATCTCGAAGTTGAAACACCGATTCTCAATCTGCAACAGGGCGGCGCAACCGCTCGACCATTTATCACGCACTACAACGCTCTTTCGATCGACACCTACCTGCGTATCGCTCTTGAACTTCCGTTGAAGCGTCTCTTGGTAGGTGGCCTTGACCGCGTCTTCGAGATCGGTCGAGTGTTCCGCAACGAAGGTATTGACACTCGACACAACCCCGAATTCACGATGCTCGAGTCCTACGAGGCCTTCGCCGATTACAACGACATGATGGTTCTTGTGGAGACTCTTGTCGCAGCAGCAGCGGTTGCAGCGAACGGAACCACTGTCGTTGGAATGCGCGGGGCTTCGGTCGATCTTGCACCGCCGTGGCGAAGGGTTTCGATGGTCGAACTCATCCGCGAAATTGTCGGAGTCGATATCAATCCCGCGATGGACCTTGCTGCTGCACGCGCCGTTCTGGATGGTCTCGGGCTCGAATGGAAAGAGCATTGGGGTCCCGGTCGTTGCACGCACGAGGTCTATGACGAACTCGTCGAGCCGAAGGTCACTGAGCCAACAATTGTCTTTGACCATCCGCGTGAAACCTCGCCACTTGCGAAGCCACACCGAAGCGATCCCTCACTTGTCGAACGATTCGAAGTCATTGTCGATGGACGCGAACTAGCGAACGCGTACAGCGAGCTCAACGACCCAATCGAGCAACTCGCTCGATTCCAGGAAGAGGCCGCTCACAAGGCGGCGGGTGATCCAGAGGCCGGAGATGTCGATCTCGATTACATCAGAGCCCTCGAATACGGAATGCCACCAGCTGGTGGCTTGGGAATCGGAATAGACCGCCTCGTCATGATTTTGGCGGAAGTCGAAAGTATTCGAGAAGTCATCCTTTTCCCGACGCTTCGACCAGAAAACAGTTTGACCGAGGACGATTTTCCGCCAAGGTCAAACACCTAAAAATGCGTCTCGGCGAATCCGGCGGTTGTAGCAATGCGGCGTGATTCCAGAAGAGCACGTCTCATTGGATTCCTGACCGCCCTCGGCGGGTTGATTTTGCTCGTCTCAACGCTGCCCGCGGTCGGATTTCGTCTCGACCGGATGGTGAACGTCGTAACGCCATTTGGCGTTCGGGTGACCAGTCATGTCATTGCTGTAGCCGCCGGTGTTGCGCTCCTCTACCTTGCAGGTCAATTAGCCCGCCGTCGTCGAATGGCATGGATATTTGCCATGGTGCTGTTCGGTGCATCATTTGTCGTAGAGATCCTCCGACAGCACCACTACGTTGCAGCCGTCTACTCGCTGGCGATGGTGATTCTTCTAAGCGTAAGTCGATCGAAATTCAAGGCACCCGGTGACCCGCCGACATTGCTCGAGTTCGTCCGATTCCTTCCCCGATACTTCATCATCATTTTTGTTTACGGATTCGTAGCCCTCTATCTCGAACGAAAATCGATAACTCCTTCGCCGACAATTTGGATGAACATTCAAACGATTTTTCTGGGTCTCATCGGAGTCGATGGTCCCTATAGCTATCAGCGCAATTTCTTTGATTGGGCATTCCCGTCTTCGCTGATCGTGCTTGGGGTTGCCGGAATTTTGGCAGCGTTCGTACTCATCTTTCGGCCGATTGTTTCTCGTTCGTTCGTTTCGGCTGATTCGCGTGTTGAAGCGATCGCGATCGTGAAGAACTTCAGTTCGGACTCTCTCGATTACTTCGCGTTGCGAGACGACAAGTTGTTCTTCGTTTCGTCTGATCGGAAGGCATTGATCGCCTACACGTTTGTTGCCCGTCAGGCCTTGGTGTCGGGGGATCCAATCGGCGATGCTTCATCGATCCCGCTCGTGATTGACGAGTTCCTCAACATGTGTCGCGAACGGGCATGGGGTGTTTCGTTCTTAGCTGTGCGTGAGGCCGACCGTGATCTCTATGTTTCTCGAGGACTTCACACGGTGTATCTCGGCGACGAAGCAGTTATCGACGTACGTAACTTTTCGCTAGCCGGCAAAAAGTGGAAAAGCGTCCGACAGTCATCAGGTCGCGTCGAGCGGACCTTCAGGTACGAGTGGATTGCAGAGACCGAAGTCTCGGCCGAGATGATCGAGGAACTGAATGACATCTCACGCCGCTGGCGTGGAAAGAAACCCGAGCGGGGTTTCACGATGACCCTGAGTCAGGACATCGAAGGAACGAATCCCGATTTCCGGTTATGCATCGCGATCGATGAACACGGCAGGCCCGGCGGATTTCTTCGGGTTGTACCGATCTATGGCGAACACAGGGGATACACGCTGGACATCATGCGTCGCGACCCTGAAACGCCGAATGGAATGATCGAGTTCCTCCTCACTCGAACAATTATGCAACTCGATGAGTTGGGCTATGAGCGGTTCAGCATGAACTTTGCTGCTTGGGGTCGTTTTTTTGAAGACGATGTTGACTACACGGCGGCGCAGCGCGGAGCGAAACTTCTACTCAACGTCATGAGCCCCTTTTACCAAATCAAGTCGCTGAAAGAATTCAATCAACGCCTGCATCCAGAGTGGATACCCCGGTGCATAGCGTACGAAGGGTTCCGCAGTCTGCCGCGCGTCGCTCTGTTGTATTCCGCAGCCGAAGGATTCTTGACGTTGCCGTTGATCGGCAAATATTTGCTGCCGCGCACGGTGCTCCACCCAGGACACCCGGTTATTGGTGGGGTGGCTCGACCTCAATCAGGGGAAGCGGTCTGACGATGTGCGGGCGATTTACCAGCGTCACGACAAGCAGCGAGCTGGCCGATTTTTTCGAAGCTGATTCCGATCTTGCCGATGAAGAAGCAAGGTTCAACGTCATGCCGACATCCGATGTCAGAGTTGTCCATGAGGATGGGAACGGACAGCGTCGTCTCGATCTCATGTTCTGGGGACTTGTTCCGAGTTGGGCCCAGAGTCCCATGGGAGCGTCGCGGATGATCAACGCACGATCAGAGACTGCTGCCTCCAAGCCTGCATTCCGATCCGCCTTTCGTCGGCACCGCTGCATCATTCCTGTCGATGGATTTTACGAATGGGTACCTCATCCAGACCGCAAGAAAAAGCAGCCGGTCTATATCTCTGCGCGAGATTCGAAGCCGTTGGCGTTGGCGGGTATCTGGGAGATCTGGCAAGGCAATGCGAGTTCAGGCGGTCTTGAGACCCTGACTTCCTGTGCCATTCTGACGGGGCCGCCGAATGATTTGATTGCCCCGCTTCATGATCGGATGCCAATGATTCTTGGTCGAGATCAATGGAGCGCTTGGCTTGATCGATCTGCTGATGACGTGGAGCGTTTGCAGTCGATGCTGGAGCCAGCACCAGAAGATTGGCTTCAGTGGTGGCCGGTCTCATCGCGTGTGAACAGCGTTCGGAATAACGACGCCACGTTGATCGAAGCAACCGTGGTTGTTCCTGATGGCGAAGCAGAAGGCCAAGGGCGACTGCTTTAGTCCCGTCGGTGCGGGGCTCAGACAGATCCGACTGAACCGAGCGCGTTGCGAAGTGCATCCGCTGCGGAATCGAGAGATTCTGCACTCACCGAGCTGTCGGCTTTTCTAAAGTCGATGTCGGCTTCGGTGGTGATCGGCAGTACGTGGAGATGCGTGTGCGGCACCTCAAGTCCGGCGATGATCAGTGACACCCGTTCGGCCCCGAATGCTGCCACCTGGGCGGCGCCAATCTTGCGAGCGACAATTGCCAGATGCCCGGCGACCTCGTCGGGGAGATCAATCCAGTGGTCGATCTCTAGACGGGGAACTACCAACGTATGTCCGGTGCAGATTGGAGCGATTGTCAGGAAAGCGACGCAGACATCGTCTCGATAGACGAAGCGTCCGGGGAGTTCTCCATCGATGATCTTGGTGAACAGCGTGCTCATGGTTGGAGAATCGTAGAGTGCGGGGGATGAGCATGCCTAATGAGTCAAGCGTCGAAGACAGGATCCTCACCGTTCCCAATGTGATCACGTTGGTTCGGTTGGCATGCTTGCCCCTCTTCGTATGGCTGTTGCTCAGCACTGACAACGCGCTACTGGCTGGAGCGCTGCTCGGAGCGCTTGGTGCTACCGACTGGATCGATGGCTGGTACGCGAGAAAGTTCCATCAGATCTCCACGTTTGGAAAGATCTTTGACCCCGTCGTTGATCGCTTGTTGTTCTTCGTTTCCATCGTGGCAATCATCATTGCGGGAGCTGCGCCCTTGTGGTTCTGTATCGCCGTTTTGCTGCGCGAGGCCGTGATTGCTTTAGCGACTCTGGTGCTTGCTGCTCTGGGCGCCCGACGAATCGATGTGACGTGGATGGGCAAGACCGCCACGTTTGGTCTGATGTTCGCGTTTCCCGGCTTCATTTGGGCGTCGACCTCTTGGCCTCTTCAATCGACCTTTGAAGTACTCGCTTGGGTCTGCGCTATTCCGGCGCTTGCCGCTTCCTACTATGCGGCGGCTCTGTACATCCCGCTCGGCCTCGGTGCTCTGCGCGAGGGGAGAGCCCTCCGCTCCCCGAAGCCATAACGAGTCTCGCCACAGTCCCTCACGCTTCGGTGGAGGTCGAGGCGATCGGATAGCGTTCCCCCCATGCTGCTGCCTGATGACCTTCGTTATTCACCAGATCATGAGTGGGTCCGTCTCGAGAACGGTCAACTTCGTCTTGGCATTACCGATTACGCGCAAGATGCGATCGGCGATGTCGTTTATGTAGAGATCCCAGAGATGGGACTCAAGATCGATGCCTCAGGGAAAGTCAGTGAAGTTGAATCAACGAAGTCGGTCTCAGACATCTACGCCCCAGTCGCCGGAACAATTGTGGCAGTCAACGACGCGCTTTCAGATTCTCCTGAACGTTTGAATGATGATCCCTACGGTGACGGTTGGATCTGTGTGATCGAACCCACTGATCCAAGTTCTGTTGATGGCCTTCTCGACGTCGACGGCTATCGGCGGTTGATCGAAGGTTCGTGATGGCAGCTGCCGAGGGATTCTGCAATAACTGCGGTCACCGCAATTCACTAGGAGCCAACTTCTGCTCCTCGTGCGGCGCCGTCCTTGAATCGCTCGCGCCTGACCACACCACGATTACGTTCCATCCGGTTTCACCAGGAGATCCGGTCGAGGGAGACTTCACAGTCGTCGTCGAGGGAATCCCAGCCGATACTGCGATGTTGGTGGTCCAAAGAGGATCGAAGGCAGGCAGTCGATTTGCTCTCGATGACGATGTCGTGACCGCTGGGCGCCACCCCGATTCAGACATCTTTCTCGATGACATCACTGTCTCGCGCCGCCATGCAGAGTTGAGACGCGTGACCGATGGGACTTGGCTGGCGTGCGACTCCGGATCGCTCAACGGCACCTATCTAAACCGTCAGAGAATTGATACAGCGATTCTGTCCAGCGGCGACGAACTGCAAATCGGCAAGTTCAAACTCGTGTTCTTGCTTGGTGGTGAAGGCCAGTGAGCGACACACGATCTCATTTGTCGATTGGCGAAGTGCTGTCGTTGTTGCAAGATGACTTCCCCGACATCACTATTTCAAAAATCCGATTCCTTGAGAGTCAAGGTCTGCTCAACCCTGAGCGCACTCCTTCGGGTTATCGCAAGTTTCACGATGAAGACACCGAGAGATTGCGGTGGATCCTGACCCAACAGCGTGATCACTTCCTTCCCTTGAAAGTCATAAAGGAACGTTTAGCAGCAGGTGATTTTTCTGATGGTCCTCCTGAGGGGGTGCTTCCCTTTGAACGTTCCTCCGGATCCCCGAGCGAAACTCACACAAACGGAGTGACGGCTGCCGCAGAAGCAAACGGCGCACCGAATGGACAGTCGGGGAGTGAGCAGCGCTCGACTGTGAGAGCGACTGCCTCGGCTTCGAACGAGCCAGCAAACGGTGAAGGAACTTCCAAGGATCGGGCACGAGCCGTGGCAAGTTTGGTCGAGGGTCCCAACGAAGCATCGACAATCACACCTCGCGGACGTAAGCGGCATCCCACTGGTCACACGAAGGGCGAACCGACACCGGTGCCGACTGGAGAGGTTGAGCCCGATGCTCCGTCATTGGCGCTTACTGCTGAGGAACTCTGCGCTCAGAGCGGACTCAGTGCTTCAGGAGTAGCCGAACTGGAACGTTTTGGGTTACTCAAGGTTCGCTCAATGGGTCATGTCGACTACTACGACGAAGAAGCACTTGTGATCGCCCGCCTGGCCGCTGGATTCGCTCGTTTCGGTATTGAGCCCCGTCACCTCCGCATGTACAAGGTTTCCGCAGATCGTGAGGCGGGGCTCTTCGAACAACTCATCACGCCGCTTCTCAAACAGCGTCGTGCGGCAGCTCGCGACGAGGCTGTAGAGATGCTTGAGGAACTAGCAGAACTGGCCGACGATTTACGGGCGGTCATGGTGCGAGCATCGCTTCGCGATTATCTCGGCCAAGCCTGACGAAGAAGTTCGAAATGCCCTCTTCCCCGGTAGGGTAACGAAGTGGTCGAGATGGAAGTCATCGCTGTCCGAGTGGACATTCCAGGCAATGCGCCTGTGCTTGTTTTACGCGAGGTCGCTGGAGCGGGCCGGTTAGTACCGATCTTCATCGGTCAAGCCGAAGCCGGTGCGATCGGATTCGCGCTCGACGGTGTGGTTACGCCTCGGCCCATGACTCACGATCTCTTTTGTGAAACCATCGAACATCTCGGGGCCTCCCTTTCTGCGGTCGAGATCACTCGTGTTGAACAAAGCACCTTCTATGCGGAGCTCATCCTCAAGGTTGGCGACGTCGAATCACGTCTTTCAGCACGTCCATCCGATGCCGTGGCTCTCGCCCTTAGATTCCATTGTCCCGTGTGGGCCTCAGAATCTGTGCTCGACGAGGCCGGTCTCCTTCCCGACGACGACACCGATGACAATGGCGACGGGGGAGACGTGGTCGAGGAGTTTCGTGCCTTCATCGACAACGTGAATCCCGAGGATTTCGCGTCCTGAGAAGGAAAATCGGGAACCATTGACGCCGCGCGCGCAGAGTTGTACGGTCAGCGTTCCTCACATCGGCGTAATTTCGCCGTTGTTATCCGTGGGATCAACGCCGATCCCGTTGCGCAGCAACTCGCTGCCGCGCTTTGTACTTGGGAGTTTCCATGGGAATCACGAACGAACGCGTCGCCGACCACGGCTTCAGCGGTGCCAAAGCGGCCGAGATCGTAGGTATTAGCTATCGCCAGCTCGATTACTGGGCGCGGACCGATCTTGTTCGCCCGACGGTTACAGACGCCGCAGGCAGCGGGAGCCGTCGTCGCTACGGATACACCGACCTTCTCGAACTCAAGGTCATTAAGAGCCTGCTCGATGCCGGTATCCGTCTTGAGAACGTGCGAGAGATTTTCAGTTACCTCCGCGACATTCTTGGTCAGGAGATCACCTCTGCCAATCTCGTCATCCAAGGTTCGACTTCGGTCGTTATCCAGTCCGATGGAGAACTGATCGATCTGATTCATAACGGCCAGGGAGTTCTCAACATTCTCCCTCTTGGTGGCGTTCGAGATGAGATGGATGCACGCATCCGCGAACTGCGCCCGCCGTCGGAAGACCTCGAAACTGCGACGCAAGCAGTGCCTGTCGTCGCAAACGTGGTCTGAACAACCCACTGCTGAAACTAGGGTCGGGGCGTGACTGAACGCCTTTCTCCACTCGATCAGGTTCATCGTTCTATCGGCGCCAAAATGGTGCCGTTCGGTGGATGGGATATGCCGCTTTCCTATGCGGACGGAACGCTGGCAGAACATCGTGCGTGTCGCCATAGTGCGGTTGTTTTCGACGTCTCTCATCTGGGCACCGTGCGCGTCACCGGACCCGACGCGTTCGAGGTTCTACAGCGCGCGTTTACCAACGACCTCAATCGGGTGACTTCAGGTCGAGCGCAATACACCCACCTTCTCGACGAAGACACAGCTTCGGTGGTTGACGACATCATCATTTGGTGGGTCGACCCTGAGACGTTTGATGTGATGCCGAATGCCTCAAATACTGATCGCGTCACAGGGGCAATTGAGGAAATTGCGCAATCCATGGGAGGTGTTTCTGTCGATGCACGAGATGTCACTTCTGAACGGGCGATCCTTGCGGTGCAGGGACCTCACTCTCGTGCGTTGCTCGAAACAATCGACCCAGCGATCGCCTCGGTCGCTCGGTTCGATGTTCGACGCCTTGAGTGGAACGGCATCGGTGTTGTTGTTGCCGGCACGGGTTACACCGGCGAGGACGGAGTGGAAATTGCGGTCCCCGCATCCAACGCTGGAGAACTCTGGAACGCAATCGTTGCTGCCGGAGTTACGCCGGCGGGTCTCGGTGCGCGAGACACATTGCGACTCGAAGCGGGATTGCCCCTGCACGGACACGAACTCGGATCAGGCATTACATCGCTGCAGGCCGGACTGGGTTGGGCAGTGCGTTTCGATAAGGGACCGTTTCGCGGTTCGGAAGTGCTTGCCGCAGAGCGCGACCGCGGCATCTCACGCCGATTGTTCGGACTAGCGACTGAGGGTCGCCGACCACCGCGAGAGGGTTCCCCCGTTTTGAGCGAAGGCGTTGTCGTCGGAGTGGTGACGAGTGGCAATTTCTCGCCAGAACTTGGCCATGGAATCGCGCTCGGGTTTCTCCCCCCTGAATCGATTGTGGGAGACGTTTATGAGATCGATGTTCGCGGCACGATGCTCGAAGCTCGCGTCGTGAAGACACCCTTTGTGCACTAGTTAGTTTTCTGCGAACGCTTCGATCGGCGGGCATGAGCACACCAGATTGCGGTCGCCGTGCGCGCCGTCGATGCGACTGACGGGCGGCCAGTAACGAGCGGCGACGTGACCATTGGGCCAACCGGCGCACTCCCTTGTGTACGGATGTGTCCAAGAGCCAGCAGTGAGATCAGCCGCTGTGTGTGGGGCGTTATGGAGAGGATTGTCTTCGGCTGGCCATTCTCCCGATGCAACTCGATCGATCTCGGAACGGATCGCGAGCATTGCGTCGCAGAAGCGGTCGAGCTCGGCAAGGTTTTCGCTTTCGGTGCTTTCCACCATGAGTGTCCCGGCAACAGGAAACGACATTGTTGGTGCGTGGAATCCGTAGTCGATGAGTCGTTTTGCGACATCGTCGACGGTGACGCCTGTTTCTTTCGTGATCGGGCGAAGATCGAGAATGCATTCGTGAGCAACCAGATCGTCGCGTCCGGTGTAAAGAACCGGATATGCATGTTGCAGGCGGCGGGCAACGTAGTTGGCGTTGAGGATGGCAACGTGTGTCGCGCGTTCCAGACCAGCCGGACCCATCATCGAGATGTACGCCCACGGAATGGTCAAGATATTCGCTGAACCATAGGGAGCTGATGACACTGCACCGACGAGGGGACCTTTCACTGAAGAGTCACGCACAGGGCCGGCGCTCGGTATGACCGGGTGACCAGGCAAGTAGGGGGCAAGGTGTGCGCGGACCGCAACTGGTCCGACTCCTGGACCACCACCACCGTGAGGGATGCAAAATGTTTTGTGAAGGTTCAGGTGGCTGACGTCGGCACCGAAGTGTCCGGGTCGAGCAACACCGACAAGCGCATTGAGATTTGCGCCGTCGAGATACACCTGTCCGCCGGCATCGTGGACAGCGGCACAAATGTCGCCGATTGCCTCTTCGAACACGCCATGCGTAGATGGGTAGGTGATCATCAACGCGGCAAGGTCGTTTGCATACTCTGCGATTTTGGTCCGCAGATCATCGACATCAACGTTGCCGTTCTCGTCACATGCAATCACGATGACGCGCATGCCGACCATGGATGCGCTTGCTGCATTCGTGCCGTGAGCAGATTCAGGGATCAGGCAAACATCGCGATTTGAATCGCCATTGCCGAGATGCCACGCGCGAATGGCGAGGAGGCCGGCGAATTCACCCTGCGATCCGGCGTTGGGCTGAAGCGAAACCGCGTCATAGCCGGTAATATCGGAGAGCCAGCGCTCAAGGTCGGTGATGATCGTGCGGTACCCCTGCGCATCAGAGGGGTCGACGTACGGATGAACGTTGGCGAATTGTGGCCAGGTGATCGGTTCCATCTCTGCTGCAGAGTTCAATTTCATCGTGCACGAACCCAAGGGAATCATCGAACGATCAAGCGCAAGATCAACGTCGGCGAGTCGTCGAAGATAACGAACCATTTCCGTTTCGCTGTGGTGGCTCGTGAAATTCGGATGATCAAGATACGTACTCGAGCGGAGGGCGAAATCGGGGATCGAGGATCCCGAGCGCTCGTCGATGCCGGCAATCGAAACGTCAACTGCTCCGAAACACGCGAGAAGTGTTGCAACGATGACTGGGGTGGTGGTCTCGTCAATTGAGAACGACACCGTGTCGGCATCGACTCGTCGAATCTCGATCCCCGCGGCGCGAGTGGTGGTGATGAGATCGTCCGATCCTGACGGCACCTTTACTGTGAGCGTGTCGAAAAAGGTCTGGTTCACAAGTTCGAAACCGAGTTCTCGCAGACCGGTAGCTACAACAGACGTCAGACGATTGACGCGAGTGGCAATGCGCTTGAGCCCATCTGGACCATGCCATGCCGCATAGAGCGCCGCCAGTACCGCTAACAAAACCTGAGCGGTGCAAATATTCGACGTGGCCTTCTCGCGTCGGATGTGCTGCTCTCGCGTTTGCAACGCAAGGCGGTATGCAGGTCGACCAGCGGCGTCGATAGAGACGCCGACTAAACGACCAGGAAGAACGCGACGGTGCTCGTCGCGAGTGGCGAGGAAACCTGCACTTGGACCACCAAAACCAAGCGGGATCCCGAATCGTTGCGATGACCCAACAACAACATCGGCTCCGAGTTCCCCTGGGGGAGTGATGAGACAGCACGCAAGCAGATCTGTAGTGACGGCGACGAGTGCGCCTGCGATGTGCGCAGCATCAATGGCAGGAGCGAGGTTTCGGATCGCACCCGAAGAACCTGGATGTGAAAGAAGGACACCAAAAACATCATCGGCGATTGGTGCGTCGGGATCGACGAGTTCGATGATGAAACCGAGCGGCTCGGCCCGGGTCTGGATGACGGACACCGTTTGCGGATGTGTGTCGCGATCAATGAGGAACCGATCGCCGCGTTTACCGTTCGACCGGTAAAGCAGTGTCATCGCTTCTGCTGCCGCGGTGGATTCGTCGAGCATTGAAGCGTTGGCGATGTCCATGCCCGTGAGATCACACACCATGGTCTGGTACATGAGCAGGGCCTCGAGGCGACCCTGAGAGATTTCCGGTTGGTACGGCGTATAGGCGGTGTACCAGGCAGGGTTCTCGAGCACATTGCGCCGCAGCACCGGGGGAGTGACGCAGCCGTACCATCCGCAGCCAATGAGTGACGTGCGAACCACGTTCGATTCTGCGATCGCGTTCAGCCGCGAAAGCATGGTTGCTTCATCGATTGCTTCAGGAACGGCGAGGGGAGCGGTTGATCGGATCGATGGCGGTACGACCGAATCGATCAGCGCCGCAAGCGTGGGTTGGCCAACAACCGCGAGCATCTTGGCAATGTCATCGTCAGACGGTCCGATATGCCGACCAACAAATTGGTCTGATGCAATCAACTGCTCTAAGGACGGACGGGGATCGGTCATGGCGGCCTCGATGGTTGTGGCGCGTAAGCGCACTAGTCGGGACCCCGCTCTGTTGTGGTACCTGAGAGTTTCGTGTCAACCGCCGGAAAACTCCCGTTGGTTTCAACTTTCCCCGTCGGTGAGTCATTCGCAGAAGCGATGACTGCTCTCCAGAGTTGCCTACGCGTGCGGTACATGAGCCTGAGAGTTTCCCGGGGGGTTGCTCCTTCGGCGCCATTCGATTCCGTCTAAGTAGCCCCGTTAGAAGCTCCCCATCAGGGTCTCGAGTGATCTCTCCCGCATGCGGTGATCAGCGTCAATTGTGTAATGGAACTTAGTCGAAAAGATCCGGTTGTTCGCGCACGATCGTGGCATGGAGCGGTTGGAAAGAGAACCAACCGGCGAACGGAAGTCCTACCTGGTCATGGGTCATCGCCGCGCATTCGTCATCGATCAAGATCGGCGTGCCCGCAGCCATAGCAAGCAATTGTGCTTGGCAGCTGCGTTCCATTGTGATGTACCACCAGGCGGCCTCGTCGACGGAATGGCCCACGGTAAGAAGCCCGTGGTTGCGAAGAATTGCCGCCTTCTTCATGCCCAGACCTTCGGCAATGCGGCGACCTTCGCTGGAATCAAGAACGACACCGGTGTAGTCGTCGAAAAGAACATGGTCGCCATAGAAGGCACACGCATCTTGTGTCAGCGGATCGAGCAATTGGCCCAAGGTGGAAAATGCTTTGCCGTAGATGGAGTGTGTGTGAGCGGCGGCGATGACATCGGGCCGAGCGGCGTGGATCTGAGAGTGGATAGCGAAGGCCGCCTGATTGATTGCGTAGTCGCCGTGAAGAATGTTGCCCTCGTGGTCGACGAGGATCAGGTCGGAAACGCTGATGAGGCGGAAGTCCATCCCGATTGGGTTCAACCAGAAGCAATCGTGATGCTCTGGATCGCGAACAGTGATGTGACCGGCGACGCCTTCGCCAAACCCAAATTTTCCGAAGAGGCGGAATGCAGCAGCGAGTCGTTCCTTGCGGTGTTGACGTTCTTCCTCGAGCGTGGCGAAGACAGGAATGTCGTAGGGGATTGGCTTCGATGCACCGCGCACGACGCCAAAATTGTCAGGATCGAGGCTTGCAGTCATCGCAGCTCTCCATTCAGTACGGGAGTCACCCTTGGTTGTGAATCGATCCTATGTCTGACATGCGTTTGCGTGCAGTCCTTGACTCGCAGAACGAATGGTGCTTGTCTGACGCCACAAGAAGTAGCTGCCGTGTGAGGGGAAGTCCGGTGAGATTCCGGCGCTGTCCCGCAACCGTGTGGTGTGTCGCCTTTCCGGGACAGACCGAGTCGGATCACCGAACAGGGCAGCGAGACTCACCTCACCGTCGTGGAATGCGGTGTCGAGTCCCGGAGTTGTTCGCGATTTGGCGTTCGTCCAGGGTCGGCACCGATGAAATGTCGGTCCAACCTAAGGACAACATGATCAAACAGTTCACTCGTGCAATGAAGCTCTTCCGTCGCGGAACGGTTGTGCTGCTCGTTGCCTCGCTCGCATACCTAGCGGGACCCGTGTTCCAAGTCTCTGCAGTGACCACTACAGATTCGACTCGCACATCCGATTGGTTGGCGGCTCAGGTCGGCCCTGATGGTGCAGTGAACGTGCCGGGAGAGACTTTCTCAACAACCACGCAAACGATGTACGTCGCCAACGGTCTCGCTGCGTCTGGTCAGCATCGAGATGCTCTGGAGCGAGCGATGGGCTACATCGCGCTGCATGTCGATGACTGGGTCGTCAACGATGGCAGCGGATCAACGGTCGCTCCCGTTGGCTCTGATTTACCTGAGCGCTTGGGTGAATTAATTCTGTTGGTTCGCACTGTCGGGGGAGACCCGACGTCCTTCGGCAGCCCCGCAACAAATCTTCTGACTCGTGTACAGGCGCTTTATGGCGTTTCTGTTTTCGGTTTCTACGGCTACCAGGAACCGTATTCGGCAGTGCAGGACCAATCGTTCGTCGTGATGGCGTTGCTTGCGTCAGGAATCACTCCGCCTTCTGCGGCGGTGCAATGGATTGCTGGTCAACAGTGCATCGGCGGAACGAATCCGACCGGCGCCCTGGGCGGATGGCAAGCATTTCGCGCGAACACCGGCAACGCTCTTAACGATTGCGACGCTCCCGATTCCTTGAACTATGTCGGGGCCGACACAAACTCCACGGCCTTCGCTGTTCAAGCGCTGAAAGCTGCAGGTCAAACGGCAGCGATACCTAGCGCGCTGACGTTCCTGCACGCAGCGCAGACCACATCCGGACCACAAGCCGCAGGGTTTCCGTGGTTCACCGGGGGAGACCCCGACCCCAACTCGACGGCTCTGGTTATTCAAGCCCTACTCGCATCTGGCCAGTCGCCCACCGGGGGAGCATGGGCGGTGAATGGTTCGTCTCCATTTGCGATTCTGTCCTCATGGCAGATCACGACGCCGGGAGCCGACTTCGGATCGATCTATGCCTCGTGGCAACCAGGGATTCCGAGTTTGTTGGCGACCTACCAAGGTCTTTGGGGGTTGACGCTCACCGCCTTCCCGTTTCCGGTTCTCCCTGCAGTGCCCGCGCCAGATGCGCCGCCAGTAGTTCCCACCTTTACAGGCTGAGAATCGTTAATATCGTCACGTGACGAAATTAACGATGGGTGAGAGTGGCCGAGCAAAACCGACCAATAGATGTCGGTGGTGCGGTCGACCCGTTGAACCTCGTGAAGGTCCGGGTCGGCCTCGCTCGTTTTGCCGAGCTGGTTGTCGTCAGCAGTCCTATATGGCGAGGAAATTGGCCAAGAGCCATGGACTCGACGACGAGGATGTGATTGTCGATCGATCGGCGATCGAGGAACTCCAAGGATTGCTCTATTGCCTCCAGGCCGCGGTTGAAGATGTGAATCGGGACCTTGCCGCATCATCCACGGCGCAGGACCTCTCAGAGGCGTTGACATGGCTCATGGAGAATGCTGAACCGCTGGTTGCCGCGAGGCTTGAGCCTCGAATGGCAACCATTGTCTGATTCGCAAACGGTTCACGCCTGTGGTCGTAGTATCCACTCACTTTACATAACGAGGATTATCGGCAACCAAGCAGGCAAATGGTAATCAGGACTTCGACTTAGGTGAGTCCTTCCGCGACCGCCGACAGCTCGCCGCCAAGATGTCCAGTGTCGTTGTACCGGCGAAGGATCCACCGATCGCCAAGCACGATGAGGTGGGCGATCGACGCATTGTCGGTAGCGGCAAAGGCAAACGGTCTCGAACTTGTTGCATGGGCAAGAGCAGCCCCGATCGCTCCCCCGTGACTGACCGCCACAATCCGTTCTCCGGGGTGGTCAGCATGGATCCGGGTGATCGCCCCAGCGACGCGTGCTTGAAGTTCTGCGAACGATTCAGCGCCGGGAATGGCGCTCCAGTCCTGAGTGCGTTCAACCTCGAGGAACGCCGGATCTCGCTCGGCCACCTTCTTACGGAAGAGGCCGCCCTCCCACTCCCCCAGATGAATCTCTCGAAGGTTGGGTTCAACGATGGCGGTCAGTCCGATAGCAACAAGGAGCGGCGCTGCTGTCTGCGCAGTGCGCTGGAGCGTTGTCACATAGACGGCGGCGAGATCAACATGACGAAGTCGCTCTCCGACCTGTGCGGCTTGCCAGTGGCCGTGCGCCGTCAGGGGCGGATCTCCCTGCCCATCGACGAGGGTAAACGGTTCTCCCTCTTTGAACGCGGCCGATTGTCCGTGGCGAACAAGGAAAACTTCGGTGGCCCCAGGGGGCGCCTGAAACGGGCGTTGTCCGTACTCGACCTCTTCGTCAGCCATGTGCGGGAACGTAGCAGCGAGGACCCTCGAATGCGCTCGTTCGCTCTGCGTACACGCTCAGCGTTAGCCTTCTCTCCCTATGTCACGCCGCATCGAAGTTGAACTCACAAGTACCCGAGAAGACGGAACCTGGACCTGGCGTGCTGCCGGGGCCAAGTTGCCGAAAGGGGAACTGAACGGTTCGCTGCTGTTCGCCGGCGCCAAGGTTGGCGATGTGGTCCGAGCCGATGCCGATTTTATGATGGACGGCATTGACATCATCTCGGTGCTAGCGCCGAAGGGTGCGCGCAAAGAGCCGGAACGAATCGTCATTGTTGGAACGCCACGTCGTGACGATGAACCGCTCGTAACAACGAAACTTGCGCCGAAGGGACGTGGTGATAGAGGCGATCGTAAACCACGTCGTGATGGCGATGGCGATCGTAAAGACTCACGTCCGCCGCGTGATCGCAAGCCGCGTGTTGAAGGCGAAGGCGAAGGCTCACAAGACGCTCGTCGCAAGAGCGGCAATCGCGCTTCACATCCCAACCGTCCGACTTCGCCTGCTCCAGAGCCGAAGCCGAAGGCAAAGCGTCTCCGCGCGGGACGCACGCACCGCAATGCTGCACTCGCTGCACTCGCACCAGAACAGAAGCCGATTGCTGAACAGGTTCTTAGGGGCGGTATCCCGGCTGTTCGCCTCGCAGTCGAGAAGCAGAACGAAACCAATAAGGCCGAAGGTAAACCTGAAATCAGTCCTGCGCCGTTGCTGCAACTTGCGGAGCAACTGATGCCCGCTCTGCGTTCTGCCGAATGGCTCGACAAAGCTGAAGCGGCGTTCGCCGATATCGATGAACTCGACCTCCGCGATTTGCGTTCGGTCATCGTGGCTGCCGATGCCGGTGCCCGCGACGATGACTCCCGAGCACTTGCCGAGAAGTTGAAAGCCGGCCTGACGCAACGTGTGGAGTCGGAGCAATCTGCATGGCTCACCGAAATCACCGAACTCCTCGCCGGCGGTCGTGCAGTCCGTGCTCTGCGTGTGAGTTCGCGTCCGCCGAAGGCTGGTTCTCCGCTTCCTGCAGAGCTTGCCGCCAAACTCACTGAAGCAACTGTTGCATCTCTCACTCCAGAAACTGGCCAGGATCGTTATGCGACGGTTCTCGATGCATTGGCGTTCTCGCCTGTTCGTACGCAGGTGACGCCGGCCGGAATCCCGGTGGAGCCTTCACCGGAACTTCTTTCGGCAGTCAAGAAGGTCGCAGCTCGACTCCCCCAGATCGCGTCGCTCTTCGGAATCGAAGCCGCTGCGCCATCGAAGTCGCGTTCGGGAGCAAAGCCTCGTCCGCCGAAGCCGAAGCTCACTGACGTAGCAGCGCCAGCTGCTGCCGATGCCACCGAGATTTCGAGCGAAGCTGATCCGACCGAGACAACCGACGAACCTCTTGCCGAAGAAGTAGAGGCTCCGACACCGGAGACCTCAGACCTCGTGGAGTCAGCGTCGAGTGAAACTGACGCTGCTGTTGAAGAACCGACTTCCGAGGGCGAAGAAACCGCCTGAATCAACCGGTTAACAACTCGAGAAGTTCGATTGGGTGGGAGAGCACCACATCGTTTGGTTTCGCCTGTGCTCGAGGGTTCCATCCTGCCAAAGCGAACGTGACTCCGGCGCTCTGTGCACACTGGCGATCGTGAGCAGTGTCGCCGAGAAACACGACATCACTCGATGACAGACCAAGCGCGTCAAGTACTGGCTCTAATCTTTTCGGGCCGATAAACGAATCTGCAAATAACGCCACTTCGGGGCTCCAACCGAAACGAGCAAGTTCCGCTGCGCCTGAAACCGCGTGCTTATTTGAACAGATTGCCCATCGGTCGAAATGAGTGACGAGTTCTGTTACTCCTGGGAACGGAGCGATCTTGGAAGGGTCATACACGTTGAGGTACTCCCCGACCGAAATCCCCAACCGCAGGCACTCATCGGCCAGAACATGTCCATAGGTGATCTCTGAACGCTGAACTCCCAGCGCAAGAAAGGCATCGGCCAACGCGACATCGGAGTCGACGAGCGTCCCGTCGAGATCGCACACCGCGATTCGCCGGATCTTCGGAACCGTAGTCGAGTCACCACCCATGTTCGCCACGATTCGATCGTAGTTTCGTCACGTGACGAAACTGAGAGTCAGCAGTGAACTCGCTAGAGTTTGGCGATGGTCGAATATGAAGTCCACGGACATGTCGCAGTTTTCACCCTCAACCGCCCCGAGGCCCGCAATGCGGTGAACGGCGACGTCGCAAACGCAATGACGGTGCACCTTGAGACGTTCGAGGCTGACCCCGACGTTTGGGTTGGCGTGCTGACAGCAAATACCACAGGGCACAAGAAGCCGGTGTTCTGCGCCGGCGCCGATCTGAAAGTCATCAGCGAGGGCCGACCCGGCGATCTGGCCACGAAGAAGGGCGGGTTCGGAGGGTTCACAACATTCCCGCGAACGAAGCCGATTATTGCCGCCGTCGACGGTCTGGCGACAGCAGGCGGATGTGAAATCGCGTTGGCCGCCGACATGATTGTTGCTTCCGAAATTTCACAGTTTGGTCTCGCTGAGGTGAAGCGCAACCTCGTTGCCGGAGCCGGTGGTCTTTATCGACTCCCAAAGATCGTCGGAAAGAATGTGGCCCTCGAAGTAGCCCTTACCGGCGAGCCACTCACGGCTCAGCGTGCCTATGAACTCGGCCTCGTGAACCGCATCACCGCTGAAGGAAAGGCACTTGAGGGCGCGATGGAGCTGGCAAATGCAATTGCTGTCAATGCCCCACTCGCAGTCTGGGAGAGCCGCACTCTCGTAATCGCAGCCGACTGGGACGATGAAGAAACAATCATGGCGAAGACGGGCGCTGCGTTTGGTCGCGTCTTAGCGTCGGAAGACACCACTGAGGGCCTCAATGCCTTTATCGAAAAGCGTGCGCCTGAATGGAAGGGCCGCTAGTCGTAGATCGTCGTGCGCTTAGCGCAGTTGACGACGAACGGTGATCAACCGAGCAGTAAGCCCGAAGCGTTCGAAGAGGTTTTTCGATTCACGCGCTCCTGGGAGGGCGTGAGCATCGATGGCCACCGCATCAAGAACCGTGGCCCAAGCGATTGCAGATTCGAGCAGAAGTTCGCCGACGCCGACGTCACGAACTTCGGGCGTGGTGTAGATGTCAGTGATCAAGACGACCTGATCACCGCCCTCAGCGACAACTGAGGCAATCGCGTAGCCAACGAGGACGTTCTCCCAAAGACCGCACCACAACATTGTGTTGGGGGCGTCGAGCGCCGTAGTGAGTGAGAGCAGCGAGGAGGCGTTGCGGTCGATCGCCCACGCCAGTGCTTCTCCCCCGCGCTGGTTTCGCAGCTCAAGAACCGCTGTGTCCATGAGCACGGCCAACTCGTTAAGGTCCGACTGCTCCGCAGGGCGGACCGTCGTTGACATCTCAGCCCTGCAACTGACGGATTCGGGTGAGGATTGTCTTTCGAGCTCGATGGGTGTGTTCGTAGTCGGACACCTGCTGGAGTTCTGCCGGTGGAAGTGTCGCCAACAGCGGGAGGATCTGCACGGCGGTGAGAGTGTCGTAGTTCTCAATAGGGCCAGCAAGAGTCGCAGAGTTGTCGTTGTTTTCTGAACCGGAACTCGAAGCTGTGGGGGAAGCCTGAGTCCGAGATGGAGCAGCCGACTCGGCGATGATTTTTAGAAAGGCGTGGACGTGCTGTTCAGCTTCAGCGAAGGCCTTTCGAGCTTTCGTATTCGATGTTCCGAGAGCAAACTGACCAATCACACGAGCGTTTGCGGCTTGCGTTCGGCCCCGCTTCGCGAGATCGGGAACAGACTCGGCGCTCTTCGCGAGAAATCCGATTGGCGCATAGAGAAACAGGTCGAGCAACTGCTCGACTGGATCGACGGTCGAGTCGCTCGTCGATGCCGACACGTCAGCTCTTGGCTTTCTTCGATGGGGCTTTCTTCGCCGCAGCCTTCTTGGCTGGTGCTTTTGCAGCGGCTTTCTTGGCCGGCGCAGGTTTGGCCGGGGACTTCTTTACTGGGGCCTTCTTTGTTGCAGCTTTGACCTGACGATCGAGGGCGCCCGATTCAATGTGCAAGATCGCCGGACACACCGCCTCGCCAACGGGACAGTGCATCGATCCAGGCGCACCAAATTGTCCACGGTTGACCAGAAGGAAACAACCGGTGCACATGAATTCGTTGGCCTTCTTCGGCGTTACTCCCTCCGCTATATCGGCAGGAGCTCGAGGTTCGGGGACGACCTCTTCATCGTCCTCTTCGTCGTCGTCGGCGGCAGCGATTCGATCTTTCAGAATCGCATCGAGGTCGGCTTCGACGTCGTCGGGGTTGAGATCTTCCTCTTCGTCGTCTTCATCCTCGCGCTTGGGACGCGCAGCTAGCGCAGCGTCAGCGACTGCCTCTTCGTCGTCTTCCTCGAGCACAACGTCTACGAGAACCTCTTCAAGGTCTTCGACAAGTTCGCCCTCGAGGTCTTCACCTTCGAGATCGACGTCGATTTCTTCCTCGTCGAATTCTTCGTCGATGGGATCGTCAGCCATGGAGTCCTCGGGTTAGGGCCTACGCAACGCGAGGCCAAGGTGAATCGTGCCGCGGATGATAGGCACGTTCTGGGGTGGTGTTGGTGCCATTCGTGCCGTAGATGTCGAAAGGTGACAAACGACACCCCTTTTACGGCTCCAAACGACGCTTTTCGGCCCTTCGCTCGGCCTGAAGGCGCTCGAGTTCGGGCTCCGCGCTGTGATCGACAAAACGCATCATGTCGGCAATGGCGTGGTGGCCCGCCTGCTCGGCAATAAGACGATGCATCTCTTGACCGACGATCCGGTAGGCAGGATGGCCCTGGGGTGTTGTGCGCAACTCGATGAGATGCATCGCTTCACGAGCATTCATATGCATCGAGAATCGCACTCGATAGGCCAGCGAGACAGCGTAGGAAGACTCGGAGGGGAAATGCTCTTCGAGCGCTTCATAGAGCGATGCTGAACGTTCCATCGCCTCGTCGAAGGTAGCTGCGACGCCGGCGTCATCGACAGCAGCCGGGCGGGTGTAGCCGTGCAGCGGCGTCAGCTTTTGCCAATCAATCGTCAGCATGCGGTGACGTTGGAGGTCTCGGAACGCGCCGTAATCGGCAAGTATGTCGAATCGATACGAGGGGCGCTCAAGAGCCCGACCAGGTTTATGCCGGCGTCTGTCGCGACCGCCTTCGTAAGCGCTGAGTACGGCTACTCGCTCTTCGGTACTCATGAGCCGAACCCGATCTTCGATTTGGCGCTCGGGTAACGACAGGTGCGGGTAGAGCGCTGCGGCGACGAGTTTGATCTCGGCGTCCGGATCAAAATCGACGAGAGTTACGACTGGAGCCGGGTCAACGTCATCAACTCCGGCAAAGAGGCGTCCGGCAATGTCATCCATGGCATTACGACTCGAACTGAGGTAGTTACTCCAGGCCACTCCCCTGTCGTCGAGATCCACCCGCTTGAGGAATGACGGCACGACTTTGCGCAGTTCGGTGAGCATGAGGTCTGCGTAGGTGCGGGCTTCAGGCAGTGGATGAGCGCGCATACGAAGGAGCAACATTTCGTAGCCTTGTCCGGTGCCGTAGATGCCGACATTCGAAAGTGAAGCTGCTGGAAGCAAGCCCCGGATTGAGTCAAAGGCCTTCGCTCGTATTGCTTGGCGATAAACGAAATCGCTATCAGCAGCGTCCTTAGGGATTCGCTCCCGGATGTCGTCGACGAGTACCGGCAGCAATTCGGCATAGGTGTCGAAGAGGCGATCCATATCACCGACATAACGCGTGCCCAAACTCGACTGGAGCACTCCCGGTGGACGATAGAACCTGTAGCGGCCGCCGATGCGAGCGTCGTAGGAGATATAGCGAGTTGATTGTTCGAGATAGGCCATAAGTCGACCCCACTCAAGCACCTTCGTTAGAAGATTTGAGGCCTGCTCGCAGGCAAGATGCACTCCCCCGAGCTGAGCGACAGAGTCATCGCCGTACTCAAAGAACACTTTTTCGTACAACTCTTCGGCACGGCGCAGCCCGATCGTCGCATCGATGGAGGCATCGCCACTGACGTCGAGTTCTCCGACAAATTCGTCGAGAAACAGTCTCCGGAGACTTTTGTGAGTTCGTGAATACCTCGCGAAAAGCGCACCTTTCACAACCTCGGGGAGATTTACCAGTGCAA
This sequence comes from Actinomycetota bacterium, assembly GCA_026393455.1. Lineage (GTDB taxonomy): Bacteria > Actinomycetota > Acidimicrobiia > Acidimicrobiales > Acidimicrobilacustridaceae > Acidimicrobilacustris. The sequence goes on along the minus strand of JAPLAE010000061.1, from coordinate 48,763 downwards.
ACACTGGTCCGTAGAGGTTCGTGAAATAACGACGTAGAACATCGGCTTCTTCTGGGCTGAACTCCTCTGCGACGTAGACGCTCACGGCGAGCAACCGTACGGCGTTGAGGGCACCCGGACGCGGATGCCGCTGAGAAGAGCACCTAGATGTGACGAGCGGCGAATGCGTCGGTAACTGATCGCAGCATTTCTTCTGAGGTCCACAGGTCAATGATTGTCATCGCCATGGCCTTGGCCCCATCAAGTACTCCTGCGTCGCCGGTGGCTGATGCCGCGAACTCAGTGAATTTCTCTGTGTGAATACCAACTCCTCGCGGAGCAACCGCAATCATCGGGTGAATGGATGGCACCACGTGACTGACATTTCCCATGTCGGTCGATCCCACGACATTCGAATCCCCACTCGGCTCCGCAACAACCCGGCCGAGAGACGCACTATTCGACGCGTAGAGCTCCTCGAATGGTGCGTTCCGAACAAGTTCAGCGTAAGAAGGCTCAAGCCAAGAGAACTCTGTCGAGCAACCGGCTGCGTCGCCGCCTGCTTGTAGTGCTGAAAGGACGCGCATCTTGAGTACCTCGAGCGAAGAGACATCTGCGGCCCGGACGAACCAATGCATCGCTGCTGAGGCGGGGACGATGTTCGGCTTGTCTCCGCCATTGGTGAACACGCCATGGATCCGTTCCTGAGGACGGATGTGTTGGCGAAGAGCAGCCACGTTCATGTATCCCAAGACGGCAGCATCGAGCGCGTTGCGGCCATTCCATGGCTGGGCTGCGGCGTGGGCAGCCTCGCCGTGCCAGGTCACCATCAGTTGTTGAACCGCGATTGTCGTCATCCAACGCAGATCAGCATCGGCGGGGTGGATCATCATCGCTGCATCGATTCCGTCAAGGGCTCCACGCTCGAGCATGAAGACCTTGCCTCCCCCGCCCTCTTCGGCCGGAGACCCAAACACTCGCAATCGACCGTGAAGATCTTTTGCAACCGAACCCGCGCCGAGCGCGGCACCGAGACCAGCTGCGGCGATGATGTTGTGTCCGCAAGCGTGACCAATTCCGGGGAGCGCGTCGTATTCGCAAAAAACTGCGATCTCCGGTCCGGAGGTTCCGGTCGAGGCTTCAAAGGCGGTTGGTAAGCCGTACGCTCCGCGTTCAACATGGAGACCGTTCGCTTCAAGCGCAGCGGTCAGAACATCATGGGCATGATGTTCTGCATAGTTCTCTTCGGGGTGTGAATGGATGGAGTGAGAGATCTCGAGGAGCAGATCGCTGTAACTGTCGATCACCTCAACGGCTTGTCGCTTTGCGTCGCTGACGTCCATATCAGAACGCTACATGGCGAACGACTCGGACCGGATGGTCACACCACGGCAAAGAACGCGTCTGGTTCTACTCGAACCAAGATTTCCGTGGCTTTGAGTCGAAGAGAGGAATCGATCTGCACGGAAACAGGTGAGGAGAACACGAAGAGTTCGTGGGAGCTGCGTTGATGCTTCAATGCCGGATGAGGGAGATGAGTGCCGGAGAGCGCCCGGCGGCGCGCCAGCCGCCGTTGCGTCCACGGAAGTGTGCCTGACGTGACATCAATGAGGCCATCGCCTGGATGAGAGCGAGGGCCTAGATCGAGCGTTCCTAGCCATTGAGCGTTCATCGCTACAACGAAGTTTTTTGCGAACGGGCGTCCGATCAACAGATGGGCGACAAACGGATACTCCGTTCCGTCGATAACCGCGATGGGTAGATCGACGGGAACAGTGAGTGCCTCGGAGGTCTGCAGTCGAGTGGCATCGCCGGACCCGCCGAGGGTTCGGCACAAGTCACCCCCAAGGAGTCCAACCGAGACGGGCGAACGATGCTCGGATCTTGCAGCACAAACAACACTTCGGAGCTCCGCGTCAGACGACACAATTGGTGAACCCGGTGGCAACGGAGCCAGTCGGCCGTACTCGCTCTCTTTTTTTATCGTCATGGCGAACCGTCATCCTGCTCTTCGGCAACGCGACCGCGACCGGAAACAGCGACGATGCCACGATGAAGCAAATCCGAAGCTTCGGAAGCAGTTGGCGCACACGTCGCTTCGGTTTCTGAAATCTGACGAAGGAGATCGACGAGTTGTTTAATCGTTCGAACGAAGTCTCCGCCGGGCATCTCATCGTCACCCAACATGTGATCGAGCTCATCGCCAGAAGCCCACGCATGGGCCAGTGCGAAGAAGGCTGGATCCGTCGTTCGAGTTCCCGGAAGTCCTAGACGGATTTCATCTTGTGAAATCGACGAAGCAAGGTCAGAAATCTGATCGGCGCGTTCCGCAAGTAAACGACGCGTGAACCACGTACCAAGATCGGGACTCGACGCCCGAGATTCGTAGATGAAAGAACTCACGAGACCCGCCAGTTCCGGAGCCGTCAGATCATCGAAAAGGTTCTCTTCGATCGCTTCGGCGATAGCGAGATCCGACTCGTGATAGATCCGCACTAATCGTTCCCCACGATCGGTCAGTCGCCATCCATCGAGGTGTCCCCAATTTTCGAGCATCTGCAGGATCCGATCGAATTGTTCCACGAGAGAACCCGTTCGGGACCTGATTCGTTTTTCGAGACCAGCGATGTCCTTTCTCACGCGCTCAACATCGCGCAGGGATCGCAGATGTTGGTCGCGCTGAGGGCAATCGTGAACTGGGTGCTCGGCGCACTGATCTCGATCAACATTCTCATTGGGATCGGGTGCAAGTGATCGGACCCGACCGGCAACGCGATCGAGTTCAATCGAAACCGCTTTCTGGAACTTGGGCTTCATCGGAGTGAACGGAATTGGGAGATCGATATGTCCGACCACGGTCGGAGCTTCGTCGAAATCCTTCGCCCCGAGTTGCAGGACATTGCGCCGAGAGTTCAACACCTTGACTCGAACTGAGCCACCTTTACGGTGAGAGACAGAAAGTACTGCGACGCGATCGTGTCCCCCGCTTCCCTCTAGCCAGAGAATGTCACCGGGCTTCATTTCTGAAAGCGCGCGTTCAACAGCGGAGCCGCCACTTCCAGACCGCTTCACACCGCGTTCACGATCGAGAAGCGCCTTGTAGGCAACCACGTCTCCCCTGTCGCAAGTTGCTTCTTCGGTGAGACGCTCGAGTTTTTCAAACTGGGTGGCTATTCGGAGTTCCTCTCGCGCCACATCGGCATCAGCTTGGTATTGAGCGAAACTACTTCCGAGGAGGCGATGTGCTTCCGCAGCGTCGTACCTCCGGACTAAATTTGCCGCCATGTTGTATGTCGGGCGGAAGGAACTTGTGAGCCGGAAACTTCGACTCGCGGCCAACGTCGCTACATCATCAAACGTGACAAACGGAGACCAAAGCACAACGGCGTTGCCATGATCGTCAATCCCCCTCCTGCCTGCCCGTCCAGTGAGTTGGGTGTACTGCGCTGGAGTTAAGAACTCATGGCCATCGCCGGTGAATTTCGTGAGCTTGTCGATAACAACCGTTCGCGCCGGCATGTTGATACCTAGTGCCAAGGTTTCGGTCGCAAAAACAATACGAACCAGCCCCTCAACGAAACATTGCTCCACAGCTTCTTTGAAAGGAGGGACCAGTCCGGCGTGATGGCTAGCTATTCCGCGTTCGAGCGAGTCCAGCCAGCGCCCGTAGTCGAGCACCCGTAAGTCATCGTCGCTCAGATCGCGAACATGAGACTCGGCGATGTGACGAATCCGTTCTCGCTCGCTGGAATCGGTAAAGGAAAGCCCAGCGCGTGTGCAGGACTGAACAGCGTCGTCGCAGCCGTTTCGGCTGAAGATGAAGAAAATTGCCGGCAGCATCGAGCGTTCTGCAAGCAACTCCACTAGCTCAACTCGACCCGGTGTTGCATAGCGTCGACGTCCACCGCTCGATCGATCACGAATATCTAAGTCGTAACGATGGCCTCGCTCGTTGGCCTTGCCGTCATCGAGAGCTGGCAGCAAGACAAGCCCATCGCCTTGGCGGTCCGCTACGAGATACCAATTATCGAGAGTGACCGGGCGTTTCGATTCGACAACCACTTCGGTGGGGCCTCGAACTGCACTAATCCATTGGCCAAGCTCATCGGCATTCGAGACTGTTGCTGAGAGACAGACAAGTCGAACATGTTTCGGGAGATGAATAATCACCTCTTCCCAAACTGATCCTCGGTATGTGTCCTGTAGGTAATGAACTTCATCGAGGACCACCCACGCAAGGGCGTCGAGACCTGGCGAACGGGCGTAGATCATATTGCGAAGGACTTCAGTCGTCATGACGACAATTGGAGCGTCCCCATTGATTGCTGTATCGCCAGTGAGAAGACCAACCGAAGCCTCGCCATGTTCCTCGGTTAAATCGTGAAACTTCTGATTCGAGAGTGCTTTGATCGGTGTTGTGTAGAACGCTCGGGTTCCTGAACGCAATGCGAGGGCAACCGCATGCTCCGCAATCTTCGTCTTTCCGGAGCCAGTCGGAGCCGACACAAGAACTGAGACGCCACGGTCGATGGCGGCGATTGCCTCTAACTGGAATCGATCAAGTTCGAATGATTGGGTCACGTCAATCGGCGGCGGCGTCAACGGTGTCCGAGGCAGCCTTCCGTTTCGCTCGATGCCTCAGGGCAAGGATGATCGCTCCGACGGCTACCGAAAGAGCATAAAGAACGAGCATCGGGAGCGCGAGCGCGATCATCGAGATTGGGTCGCCACTGGGGGTGATTACTGCGGCGATTACTGCAATCACGACAATGGCTTGACGCCACCATCGAAGCAATTGCTTCGGCGAGATGACACCGATCATTTGCAAAGCAACGAGCAAAACCGGGAACTCGAAGCCAACGCCGAACGCCAGCATCATCCAGACGATCAATGTCACATAACTGTCGGCGGTATAAAAGGGCTCGATTTGTGAACCGCCGATAGTGGTTAGGAACTGAAGCGTTGGATTGAGGACGTAGAAAGCCAACGTCGCTCCGCCTAGAAAGAGAATTACAGCGCTCAAGGTGAATGGAACCGCGTACTTTTTCTCGTGCGGATAGAGACCAGGCGTTACGAATCGCCATATCTGCCAAACGATGATCGGCATTGCGACGGCAATACCGATATAGCCAGACATCTTGAGTCGCAATCCGAAGGCTTGCAGTGGTTCAGTCGCGATGAATGGCTGGCCCGGCTGCACCTCGTTGAAGGGGTGTTTGAGGATCGCCAATACGTAGGGATAGAGGAACCAGCCGAGAAGCGCACCAACTGCGACGGCAATCGCTATTCGGAAGAGTCGGGTCCGTAACTCTGCAAGGTGTTCCCACAACGTCATATGACCCGAAGACGGAGGTTTCGTTTCTGTCGTCATCGCTGGTCTCAGTGTGTCCCGGATCCGTTGTCAGCAGGGTCAGCAGAGGACAAGTCTCCGATGAACGGGGTTGGCGCAGCCGAAGGGTCCATTGCCGAAATGGGATCGACGGGGGCGACCAGGCGAGGTCCGTCGGTCGTGCGGTCGAGGGCGGAATCCACGGTTCGGGCTTCGCCGATATCCATTGCGGAACGAACTTCTTCTTCGAACCCTGAGGTCACCCGTCGGACTTCAGCGAGGAACTTCCCCACTTTTCGAGCCGTGTCCGGCAACTTCTCAGGTCCGAGCAGCAACAACGCCAGCAGGAGAATCACAATGACCTCACCGCCGCCGACATTAAACATGGACCGCATCGTACCCCTGCACTTCGACCATGAGACCGCAACGCTCGTGTTGCCGTCACTAGCTTCCGATGAGGCAGTCTGTAGCAGTGACTCGTCTTCCATCGCTTCGGCCACCCATCGGCTTCGCCCATCGTGGAGCGAGGGCCAATGCGCCTGAGAACACGATGGAGGCGTTCGAGCTCGCTGTGCGCCTGGGGGCAACAGGGATCGAGAGCGACGTCTGGATGACATCCGATGGGGTTGCTGTTCTTGACCACGACGGTGTCGTCGGGAGACGACCCAGGCGGCGGCCAATCGCTGAGGTTCACTCTTCGGAACTTCCTGCGCACATTCCGACGCTCCGCAGTTTCTACGAACTGGTGGGCGCCACGGTTGAGTTTTCACTCGATATCAAAGATCCCGTAGCTGCTGCAGAGGTGATCGCTTGCGCTCGAGATGTAAGCGCTGAATCACAACTTTGGCTTTGTCATCCATCGCGCGATCTTCTTTGCGGTTGGAGGACTCTTTCGCCGGACGTCAATCTCGTTGAGTCAACACGAGCCGCTCAGTTTGAAGGCAGTCCTGAACTCCATATCGCCCGCAGCGCGGAGATGGGGGTGGATGTGTTGAACCTCCACCACTCGGATTGGACTGGTGGTCTCATAGCGATGGTGCACCGCTTCGAACTCCTCGCCTTTGGGTGGGATGCGCAATTCCAACGGATTCTCGATGCACTCATCGATGCTGGGATAGACGGGGTCTATAGCGATCACGTTGACGTCATGATGAACGCGCTCGCCAATAAATCTTCCTGAGAAAAATGCATGTGGTGAGTAAAACGCGATTGTTGTCAGTGTTCTAGAGCAGTCCGAAGCGGCTCAGCGGCCACACTGTTATGAACGCTCGTCCAACAATCGAAGATTTTTCGATGGAGCCGAAGTAGCGACTGTCTTTAGAGTCGCCGCGATTATCCCCCATCACCCAAACTTGTCCATTGGGGATGACGCAGGGGGCCTGTTCTGTGCACTTGTTCGGAGCATTGGCTGTGCTGGTCACAGTGCCATCCGGGAGGTAGCGCTCATCGAGTCGGGTTCCATCGATAAAGACTGCACCGTCCTTGATCACAACAGATTCCCCAGAAAGAGCGACGACTCGTTTGATCAGGTCCGGGATTGTGCTTGAGGTTTCTGACGCTGGTCGTTCGAAAACGATGACGTCTCCACGGTTGACGTCGTGAAGGTGATAGCTGAGTTTGTTCACCAGAACACGATCACCGACATGCAGTGTCGGGTACATCGAAAGTGACGGAATGTAGAACGCCTGCAGCAGAAAGAGCTTCACAACAAGCGCGAGCAGAACAGCTCCGACAATTACGATCAACCACTCGATGATGCCAGCGCCTCGAGAACCGAACCACTTCTCAAGAATTCGTCGGCGGGAACGAGAGATACGAGGCGAAGCCACGGGATTGGCTGCAGGGCTTGTCACAAGGCGGCTTTCGGATCGGAAACGGGGCCTGTTCGTTCTGGCCGAGCCGTCAGACTAGTCACTGTAGATGGCGAGCAACCTCCGGGCTGCTAGAGCACCGACCGATTCGAGACCCTCTGATGCGTCGAGCATGGCGACGTCGGGGCCGAGACGGAGAAGCAGTCGCTCAAGCCAGGCGACAGAACCGATGGCGAGTTCAACAGAGAACGCGCCGTTTGCTTCTGGAGTGACCGATTCGGTCGGGTAGTACTCGAGAACCCACTTTGTCGCGGCGTTTAGCCGGAGCGTCACTCGCCCTTGTGCGTCCGCACTGTCGAAGAGTCGGAACTCTGGAATGGGATCAGGAACAACGAATGCTTGGTCGGTGTGAGTTACTTCGCGTATCCGATCGATTCGGAAAATTCGCTCAGCGTTACTCTGATGGCACCAACCCTGCAGGTACCAGAGTCCGCCTTCGGAATGAATCGACCACGGATCTACAATTCTTGATCCGGTGTTGTCACGCCCGTAGCTGTAATAGGTGATCATCACGGAACATTTGGAATCGACTGCGAAGCGCAGTTGCTCGGTGATTGCGTCTGACGCTGTATCGATTTCGATCTCGACCGCAGTCTCAGAAGCCTCTCCTAGGGCATGCAAAACTTTCGCTAGCCCACGAGCAAGGGCGCTGTGTTCGTCGGCGCCGGGGACTGAGAGCAGGGCCTTCGCTGATGTGAGTAGCGCGAATGTCTGTTCAGAAGTCAAGCGCAATGGTCGACGGAAATAATCTGGAAGTTCGATCGTGACGGTATCGGCGTCAATAATCGCATTGATAAGTACGTCGGGCGTGTACGGGTGCACACCCACCATCGATGTGATGACAAGGCAATCACGCAGGTCGTCGGCACCAATGTTGAATCGGTCCACGATTTCGTCGAACGTTGCTGTTCCATTCGGTTGATTCGCTACCCATGGGACAATCGCCAAGGTTCGGTCAAGCCTCTCTGCTGCAGTGAGGTCAGCCATTGGGATCACCCGCGATTGCCAGAAGCCAGTCGCTCATCGCCGCTCGACACTCAGGCGGTTCCAGGACTTCGGCATGATCAAGGAAACTGAGCACAAAAGAGCGGAACGCTGGCCAATTTGTGACAGGCACTTCGAAAACAACGGATCCGTCGCCATCTGGAGTCGACGTGCATGAACTCAACGATTCCCCAGCGAAGAGTGCAACCTCAGAGTCGAACCTCACGCTCACCAAGACTGGTTCATTATCCCCGAACTCCCAAGGATCAGATTGTTCGACCAATGTCGACGGCGACGGATGGGCCTGACTGGCAACGTCACCAACCGCGACATCTCCTCGTATCCGGTCGAGACGGAAGTTCCGTTGGTCCTCGCGGGCACTATCGAATGCCGAAAGGGTCCATCGACCTCGCTTAAAATCGAGGTGCCAAGGTTCCACACTCCGTTCCGAAACCCCGGCGCTGGTCTCGTACAAAAAGGTGGCGGTCCGCCCTTCTGTTACCGCTCGAAAGAGTGGAACAAGTGCAGGGTCGCTGGGTATCTCGGTCAGCTCGCCGATTGGTACGCCGAGAGAATCACTCGTTGCGGCATCGACTACTCCGCCTAGCCGCCACATTGCTCTCGCCATATCCGATTGCGAGGAACCAACAGCAACTGTCTCGAGAGCGAGATGCAACGCTGCGAGCTCATCGCTTTCCAGACCGGGATCGGGAAGTTCGTATTTCGACTTATCGACGCGATACGCCGTGAGGTCTGCGGTCGCGCCAACAACCACTTCAATCGGTACGCCGAGACTGAGTAAGTCCTTCTTGTCTCGCTCGAAAGTTCTGCGGAAGGAATCGTGATCCGGGTTATACCCAGGAACTCGCTGTTGGATATCGGCGGCTCGGATGCCCTGAGTCGTATCGCTGAGAGCAGCGAGCAGATTCATCTGTCGTTCAAACTTTTCTGCTGATTTATCAGTCGGAGTCATGAGTTATCCATCAAAATGATTTGCAGAAGGGGTCACAAGGATGCGATCAGTTTTTCGACGCGCTCGTCGTGTGACCGGAACGGGTCCTTACAAAGAACCGTACGTTGTGCTTGGTCATTTAACTTCAAATGCACCCAATCGACGGTGTAATCGCGCTTTCGTTCTTTCGCCTTCTTGATGAACTCCCCGCGCAATCTTGCCCGCGTTGTCTGCGGTGGCGTTTCAATGGCCTCTTCAATTTCGGCATCACCACAAATGCGCTCAACAAGTCCACGATCTTGCATGCGGTAGAAAACACCTCTTTTGCGACTGATGTCGTGATACTGGAGGTCAAGGAGCGACACCCTCGGATCAGTGAGCTCAAGAGAATGTCGTTCGCGGAACGCTTCGATCAGTTTGTATTTGATCACCCAGTCGGCTTCTCGGTCCTGGCCAAGTGGATCTTTTTCGATCGTCGTGAGGGATTTTTCCCACATCCCGAGTGCTTGCTTCTCGAGTGGAGAGAGATCGCGTCGCTCGGCATAGCGCAGAGCTCGTGTGAGGTACTCGCTTTGGATCTCAAGCGCAGTGGCCTCTCGCCCATTTGCGAGACGAACCTTTCGGGTGCACGTCATGTCGTGACTGATTTCTCGAATTGCCCGGATCGGGTTCTCGAGTGTCATATCCCGCATGATCACATTGGGCTCTTCCAGCATCCGAAGGAGAATCGCCGTCGTGCCTACTTTGAGGAACGTTGCGTACTCACTCATATTGGAATCACCGACGATCACATGAAGGCGCCGATATTTCTCGGCATCAGCGTGGGGCTCATCTCGCGTGTTGATAATGGGGCGGCTGCGCGTCGTGGCCGACGATGTGCCTTCCCATATGTGTTCCGCTCGCTGTGAGATGCAGAACATCGCTCCGCGAGCGGTCTGAAGAACCTTGCCTGCTCCGGCATAGATTTGCCTCGTTACCAAAAACGGAATCAATGCGTTTGTGTAATGCGCGAGTTCCTCGGTCCGGCCTGTCAGATAGTTTTCGTGACAGCCATAGGAATTGCCCGCTGAATCAGTGTTGTTCTTGAAGAGGTAGATATCGCCATTGATGCCCTCGTCGGCGAGGCGTTTCTCGGCTGACGTCAAGAGCTGCTCGAGGATCCTCTCCCCCGCTTTGTCATGAACAACGACATCGTGAATCGAGTCACATTCGGGAGTTGCGTATTCAGGGTGCGATCCAACATCGAGATAGAGACGAGCACCATTTTGCAGGAAGACATTTGAGCTCCTGCCCCACGAGACGACACGGCGGAAGAGATATCTCGCAACCTCGTCTGGGCTCAGACGACGTTGCCCGCGCAACGTGCATGTAACCCCATACTCGTTCTCGAGTCCGAAGATTCGACGCTCCATATCGGCACGCTACCGGCGAAGCTCCCGGCGAGTGTGCTCAGCCAAAAATCAAGCTTCGGGAAGGAAGGCTGGCAATTCTGCGCGTTCTATCCTGCGGAATGAGCGTCGCTGGGCACCTCGATCAAGAACTGCTACTTCAAGGTCGGAAGCAACGAGTGAACGGTCGGGTCCCGCCAATGCAGCAACCGCTAGTGCCAGCACCGAAAGAAGATCAAGTCCAGGGGCCCAAGTCGCCTCAAGACGACTGGCAATAGCGTCAGCGTCGCCGCCTAAGACGGTGAATCGATTCTCGTCCATAACTGTGCCGTCGTAGAGAATGTGGAAGAACTGGTCGTCCGGTTCCGCAACACCAACTTCGGCAACGAGAATCTCTACCTCCATGGGCTTCATCTCATGGGTAAAAACCTGACCGAGGATCTGTGCGTATTGATTACCCAGGCTCCGAGCGTCGACGTCTTCACGGCTGTAGGAGAATCCTTTGAGATCAGCAGCGCGAACGCCGGCGATTCGCAGCTGGTCGAATTCGTTGTATTTGCCGACACCGGCAAACGCAATACGGTCATAGATCTCACTAACTTTGCGAAGCGTTGTCGAAGGGTTCTCGGCGACGATCGCAATACCCCCAGCAAATTGAACCGCCACCAGCGAACGACCGCGAGCGATACCTTTGCGGGCATAGTCGGCACGATCTTTCATGACCTGTTCTGGTGCAACGTAGAACGGCATGCTCATAGCGCACCCCCTGCAGTTTCGGTGGCCGTTTCAGAAATTCGACCGCCACCATCACGGGAAGCAAGCACATCGAGCAATCCGACAAATCGTTCGGCTATTTCGGCGTCGAGGACCCGTTCAAAACCATCGAGCGTGATAGTTGCCACGACTGGGTAAATGCCACGAACCATGTCGGGGCCCCCGGTAGCTGAATCTTCATCGGCAGCCTCAAAGAGCGCCGTGATGACGAGATCGACTGCTTCATCTCGGGTGAGTCCTTCGTGGAATTTCATCTTCACGACGGAGCCGGCCAGCGAACCCCCGGAACCGCTCGTTGCGAAATTCGATTCTTCGTAACGACCGCCGGTGATGTCGTACTGAAAAAGTCGTCCAGTTTCGCGACGTACATCGAATCCAGCGAAAATCGGAACAACTACGAGGCCTTGCATCGCTGCGGGCAGGTTGTTGCGAACCATTTGACCGAGCTGATTCGCTTTGCCTTCAAGAGAAAGTTGCGAGCCTTCGACTTTCTCGTAGTGCTCAAGTTGAAGCTGGAAGAGCTTCACCATTTCCATTGCTGGACCAGCCGCACCCGCTATTGCCACTCCGGAATGGCGATCGGCGGGAAACACTTTCTCGATCGCGCGATGACTGATGATGTTGCCTGATGTCGCTCGCCGGTCACCGGCCATGACGACGCCATCGACATACCGAACGGCCACGACCGTTGTGGCATGGGTAATGCGGAGTCGATCGTCAACAGCTGACAATGGCGCTATCGGAGCGAGCCCTTGGATTTTCGCAAGGGCAGCAAAGTCGGGGCCGGGATCGTCAGAAGGTGCAAAGAACGGCATAGTCACGGACGAAAGGCTACCGGCTCGAGGCCAGCGGAGCCCAAGTGACTATTGCCCACCCTTTTGCACGAAACTCCTCACAAAGTCTTCTGCATTTGTCTCAAGGACTTCGTCGATTTCGTCGAGAAGGTCATCGAGTTCCGCTTTGAGTTTTTCACCCGATTCAGAACTCTGGGGAGCGTCATCCACTGATGTCCCGGGTCGCTCAGCTGGAGTTCGTCTGATTTGTTCACGTTCAGGCATGGCACCTCCTTCTTTTCGATGCGAGCAATCCTTGGCGAACCGCAACTGCTCGCTCTACGAGCCAAGTTGATCTAGCAACTCGGCGGCTGTTTGGCTTGATTCGATCACGCTAGCCACGTGGGCAGCGGTCCCACGGGACGGTTCCATCATGGCCACTCGCCGGAGCGAGGCCCCTCCGACGTCGAAGACCAGGGAGTCCCAATTCGCGGAAACAATGTCGGAACCAAACTTCGCCAGACAGGCGCCACGGAAATAGGCGCGAGTGTCATCCGGTGGATGCGAGATACCCCGTTCGATGCCGCTCGTTGAACAGATTGTTTCTAGGCCGACCCGACGAGCCAGGGACTTTTCTGGGCGGAGATCGTGATACTGCAGATCAAGAGCATGCAACCGTGCGTCGCCCCAAGAGAGCCCGTGTCGCTCGCGGTAGCCATCGATCAGTCGGTATTTCGCAATCCAATCAACGGTCGAAGCGAGTGAAGCGCTCCCGGCTTCGATGGCCGAAAGCGCTTCACTCCAACGCTTGAGTATTTCTGGTCCCGCTTCCTCTCCAACAAGCTCGAATCCATGATGATCCGTCCAGTCGATTGCTCGCTCCAGTAGGTGCATTTGCACCTCGAGGGCCGTGATCGACCCGCCGCTGGCGAGTGGCAGAACTGCTGACATCGAGAGATCGGTACTAACGGACCGAAGTGCCGCAATCGGCGAGGTGAATCGGAAATCGGCGTTGACCCAATCGTCTTCGATCATTGCCAATACGAGTGCGGTGGTGCCGACCTTGAGGAAGGTCGCCACCTCGCTCATGTTGGCGTCACCAATGATGACGTGGAGCCTTCGATACTTCTGAGGGTCAGCGTGCGGCTCATCGCGCGTGTTGATGATTGGTCGTTTGAGCGTTGTCTCGAGGCCCACCTCTTCCTCGAAGAAATCTGCTCGTTGGCTGATTTGAAAGGGCACCTCATCCGTAGAGAGTCCGATCTCGCTGCCCACTTTTCCCGCACCGCAAAAGATCTGCCGAGTGATGAAGTGAGGGGTTACTTCAGCAACAATCCGACCAAAAGGAAGGCCGCGATCGACGAGATAATTCTCGTGGCACCCATACGAGTTTCCCTTGCCGTCCGAGTTGTTCTTGTAGACGACAATTGACTGTCCGTCGGGAAGTAGGGCATCTGCAGCGAGCATTGAGCGCTCGAGAATGACTTCGGCAGAGCGATCGAAGGTGACGACGGAAAGGGCATCACCGCACTCAGGCGTCGAGAGTTCTGGATGGGCGTGATCGACGTAGTAGCGAGCACCATTTGTTAGGACTGCATTCGTGAGATGCGTCTCGATCTCAGGAGGCATCGCATCAATCGGCGTGGCTCCTCGGGCGTCGCGACTTGGACTCTCGAACTCGAAGTCCCATCCGATCTGGGGTACGCCGAGCGCAGATCCACCGGAACGATTGAGTTCACTCAAGTAAGAGTTGATGAGCACCGACGAAGCCGTAATTGGATTGGGATCGTCGATCCCGCGATGAACGATGCCGTATTCAGTCTCAATGCCGCAGATCTTCCGGATCGCCACGAGCCGATACTACCGATTCGTCATTCGCGTTGAATCACTCAAAGGTATTGACCGGTTCCGACACGCTCGATTGACCGTCCACCACCAGTTTCCGATTCAGAATGCTTGACCAGTGTTCGGATGTAAATAATCCGCTCACCTTTCTTGCCGGAGATTTTCGCCCAGTCGTCGGGATTCGTCGTATTCGGGAGATCTTCGTGCTCCTTGTATTCCTGATGAATCGATTCGAACATGTCGTCGACGCGAATACCGCGCTCATTCGTGCGAAGGAATCGTTTGATTGCGAGTTTCTTCGCCCGACGAACGATGTTTTCGATCATTGCTCCCGAAGAGAAATCTTTGAAGTACATGATTTCTTTGTCGCCATTTTGGTAGGTGACTTCAAGGAACTGATTTGCTTCGTCGGCGCGATACATCTCGGCCACCGTCTGTTCGATCATTACTCGCACGGTCTTCTCAGGGTCTCCACCGCCGAGGGAGTCGACTTCAGACGCATCGAGAGGAAGATCAGACGTGAGGTACCGAGCAAAAATCTGACCCGCTGAATTCTCGTCAGGCCGTTCGATTTTGATCTTCACATCAAGTCGACCGGGACGAAGGATTGCTGGATCGATCAGGTCTTCTCGATTTGAAGCCCCAATGACAATCACGTTCTTCAACGTTTCAACGCCATCGATTTCGGCGAGAAGTTGCGGCACGATTGTGGATTCCATATCCGAACTAATTCCTGTTCCACGCGTGCGGAAAAGGGAATCCATTTCGTCAAAGAAAATGATTACAGGCCAGCCTTCTTCGCTCTTTTCGCGCGCTCGCTCGAACACGAGACGTATCTGCCGCTCAGTTTCGCCGACGTACTTATTGAGGAGTTCTGGCCCCTTGATGTTCAGGAAGTAGCTACGAGCGTGTTCGTCGCCGGATACTTCTGCAACTTTCTTCGCGAGTGAGTTGGCCACTGCCTTCGCGATGAGCGTCTTCCCGCATCCGGGAGGTCCGTAAAGGAGGATCCCTTTTGGTGCAGGCAACTTGTGTTCGGCAAAAAGTTCGTGATGAAGAAACGGGAGCTCGACTGCGTCCATGATCTGCTCGATTTGTGAATCGAGACCACCGACGTCTTCATAGGAGACATCTGGAACTTCCTCAAGCACAAGTTCTTCGACATCGGGTCGAGGCAGCTTCTCAAGCAACATTGAGGCTCGAGCGTCGAGCAGGACCGAATCGCCTGAGCGAAGTTTCACACCGAGTAGGTCGGCACCAAGTTCAACGACCTGTTCCTCGTCCGCACGGCCGACGACCATCGCCCGCAGGCCATCGCTCAGAAGCTCTTTAAACGTGACGACTTCACCAGTTCGCTCTGGAGATCTGGCCATAACAACGTTCAGAGATTCATTGAGGACGACTTCGGAGCCACGGATGAGTTCCCGAGCGTTGATGTCTGGGTGCAGGGAGACGCGTACCTTCCGCCCACCTGAGTAAACGTCGGCAGTTCCGTCATCGTTTTGGCCAAGGAACGTTCCGTAGGCAGCCGGAGGCTGCGTGAGTTTTTCGACTTCTTCACGCAGCGAAGCAATGTGCTCACGGGCCTCTCGCAGCGTGTAGGTCAATTTCTCGTTCTGGCCAACGGCCTGAGTGAGCTGACCTTTCGTCTCCAAAAGTCGCTCCTCAAGCGTTCGGACTCGCTTCGGCGCATCTTGGAGGCGTCGACGGAGAGAGGCGACCTCTTCTTCAAGAACACGAAACTGCTCACGAAGGTCCTCGTTGGAACCTGTGTTGTTCTCTTCGGCTTCTTGGGGGCTCATTACGCAGTCCTCCTCGTCGTGGCACGGACCCTATCGGGAGGACTCGGCCTCGGTCTGCCTCGG
This sequence comes from Actinomycetota bacterium, assembly GCA_026393455.1. GTDB lineage: Bacteria > Actinomycetota > Acidimicrobiia > Acidimicrobiales > Acidimicrobilacustridaceae > Acidimicrobilacustris. The sequence goes on along the minus strand of JAPLAE010000061.1, from coordinate 33,003 downwards.
GCGAGATGTGGGCTGACGGGTTCGAACACCTAAGACGGTCGATCTCCTAGGTCCGGTAATTGGGGCCCCGTGTTTCATGTTGAGCCGTTCACCCACTATGGTTTCGTCGTTACCTATCCCCCCTCACGAAGAGGTGTACTGACACATGAAGGTCTGGATCGATCAGGATCTCTGCACAGGCGACGGACTCTGCGAAGAGATCGCGCCCGACGTGTTCACCCTGCTTGACGATGGTCTTGCATATGTCAGGGAGGGCGACAAGGTCTTCTCCGACCCAGGCGGCACCGCCGGGCTCGCCAACATTCCCGAGGGTCAACTCGATGGAGTCATCGAATCGGCAGAGGAATGCCCCGGAGAATGCATCTTTATCGAAGTCGAGTAATACGCATCGAAACGCTGAAATCTTATGAATGAGCCCCGGTTCGCCGGGGCTCATTCGCGTTGAGGCACGCGATCCTGCATGCCGGTTGAGCCAATTTCAGTTCAGACAGCTGCCGGTACTTACCGTTTTCGTCCCTGTAGTTGCGAGTGTCGCTTGTAATTCTGATGGAGTTAAGGCGTACGCCACGTTTGGAATGTCGCGCGCAATAGCGAAGGCGATACCGACGACTTCCCCTTGCTGGTTCACGAGCGCAGATCCGGAATCTCCTGGACGCAAGGTCGCAGAAATTTCGAGAACTTTCCGCTCCGTCTTGCTGCTGCCATAGATATCTCGACCAGTTGCGTTGATGAGACGAGCAACCTTGAACGGAGCGATACGAAGCGGCTCTCCTCCAGGGTGACCGAAGACTCCCCCGCTTGTCCCTTCACTTTTTGCGTTCGATAAGGGAAGAGGCGGACGGTCGAAACCCGACACTCGAACGACGGCGAGATCGCGTGCGGGATCGAAGGCAATCACTGTCCCATCGAATCGACGCCCATCGTCGCGAAGGATGTTTGTCGACCGCTCTCCCGCAACAACGTGGGCGTTCGTGACGATGAGTCCATCGCCTATGACAAAACCCGAGCCATCCTGCAGTTTGTTGCAGGCCGGTCCCTCGACTTTCACAACCGATCGCGCCACTCGAGCAGCGACATCGAGAGAAAGGCCAGTCGATTCCGGAGGAGCCCCGAGATTGGGAGTCGGACGCAGCGCATCAAAGACGTCAGGGAAGGAATCTTGACCGACGACTGACCGAAGCGCTTGCATCGCGTCTGGCGCAGGCGGGAGTGAATTCTCAACGGTTCGGGCAATCCAAGAATTCGAGGTCTGTGAAGCCAACCATCCAGGACTCGCGATGAAGATGGGAATCACGAGCCAAAGAATGATGACGACACCAACGAGTCCAGCCATGCCACCGAGCACACGATCAATGGCGCCAAACGCGCCATCGCGTCTCCGAGGCGTGAGGCGACCACCGACGACGAAACCGATGGCCTGGCCCAAAGTGGCTCCCACGAGTAGGAGTCCGATGGAAAGCACGAGAAGTAGCCCGCTGTTAGTTGAGTCGAGCTGGTCGAGGAATCGAGGCAAAAGCCATACAGCCAGTGCAAGACCAGCAGCGAGACCGATCCACGAAACAACTCTCGTGATGAGGCCCAAGCGGTAGCCACCCAGAATCGCTAGAGCGATCGCAACAAGAAGAGCGATGTCTAGAAAACTCAAAGGAGGACCCGGCCACTGGACACGGCAGCCAAGCGTTCAGCCGCCGAGCAGGCGCGCATGGGTGAGGAAACCAGTGTGGGCGACCATTCGATGATCTGGCCGAACCGCAAGACCTTCGATGTGCCAGGTCCGATTCAGCACCTCGATTGTCTCAGGCATATCGAAGGGGCTCTGTTCGAGGGCCTCGCGCAGTTGCATCGCCTGCACAATGCTTGGGGTGTAGGCCAGGAGGATCCCACCGGGATGCATTGCTTTGGCCGCATGGGGAACTACCTGCCACGGCTCTGGTAGATCGAGAACCACTCGGTCGAGATCGGTTTCATCGATTCCGTCGTAGCAATCGCGTAATTCGATTCGGTAGCGATCGAGCACCTCTGCACCGAGGAACGCCTCGACATTTTCTTTCGCCCGGTCGGCGAAGTCTTCGCGCAACTCGTAGCCCACGATGTCGGCGCCGGCACGCAACATCGTCATCGAGAGCGCCCCGGAGCCGATGCCTGACTCGAGAACTCGCGCCCCGGGAAAGATGTCGGCGTGCATCAGTATGGGACCGAGATCCTTGGGGTAGATGACCTGAGCGCCGCGTGGCATCTTGAGTACGAAGTCCGAAAGTGTCGGCCGAACTGCGAGATACCCAACATTTTTCGTCGACTGAACCGTGATGCCTTCTGGGGAATCGATGAGTGAATCATGGGGTACGAAACCCGAGTGTGAATGAAATTCTCCGGCAGGTTTCAGTGTGATCAGATAACGGCGCTTCTTGGGATCGATGAGTAGCACCCTGTCGCCCACAGCGAATGTCCGACTCATTGGACAACTCCTGAGCGGGTAGGTCCAAGATCGACAGACACAGCGTTGACTCCGGTTCGTTCGGGAAGTTGACCGCCAGCTCGTTGGACAAGCCGACAGAAAGCGCAAGTTTCAGATGTCGTGGGGGCCCCACATGATGCGCAGGCTCCGAGTCCTTCGCGGTCGATAGAGGCTTCAGTTGCAAAAAACTCCGCGGCCCGATCGAGGAAACCGAAATAGAAGGAATGTTTGGCTCCCGGCGATGCCGTCTCGATCTCATTCAACGCGTTCTTGTACCCGAGGTGTTTATTGCCAGCCGCCATAGGACATTCATCGATGAGATAATCAATGCCCTTCACGATGCAATACGCCGCCGTTTCCCGCTCAGCGAGGCGCACTAGTGGTTTCACTTTCTTGGGGAACCCATCTCTGGCGGGCAGCACAGGAAGCTGTCGGCCGAGGTATTCAGTGTGCCAATGCAAGGTGTTGCCGAACAGAACGGCCGCTTCATCATCAAGATTGTGACCGGTCACTAGAACGTCGTATCCGCCCTTGACTGCTTCTTCATCGAAGAGATGACGCTTGGAGAGTCCGCAGGCCGAGCACGGGACGCGCTTGGCCGCTCGCGATCCATTGGGGATGTCGAAACCAAACGTGGACGGTACGTCGACTTCAATCAAATGAAGAGACCTCGTCTTTGCATAGGCCCTTGCGTACTCAAGAGAGGTATCGCTGTAGTCGCCGATTCCCAGACCGATGTAGAGCCCATCAACGCTGTAGCCGAGATCGAGGAGAAGGTCCCAGATCGCGAGCGAATCCTTTCCACCGGAAACCGCGACCAAGATCTTGTCCGACTTCTCAAACATGGAGAACTCGTCGATGGCCTTTCGAACTTGGCGCTGACACTGCTCAATAAAGTGTTCGGCACAGAAATTCGAGTTATGGCGGCGAATATCAATGATGGCCGGGCCACGACAAGTGACGCACTTCATTGCTCACCTCCCGATATGACGGGGCGAATCTCAATCGCGTCATCATCGGAGAGGGATTCATCCCCAGGAACAAGTTCGCCATCTCGAACGACGAGCACAGCTTCTCGGTTGAGATCGAGACGAGCGAGGAGATTGATGATCGTGATGGGACCTTCAATGTCGAGATCCCGTCGGGGGTTATGGAGTCGAACTTTCACAAGTACATGATCGCAGGCCGAGAGCCCGAACACCTAGGCGCGGCCAGAGCGCCGATCAGCGTTCGTGCGATTGTGCCTCTCGGTCTTCTTCGCCTTGCGTCGTTGGCGTCTCGTCGGAGGGGCTGGTTCATGGGTAAGAACGATCGTCTCACCCAAGAGGAGTTTCCCTTTATAGACAGTCTTCGGGTCCGGACGCAGCGCCCACTTCAGGGCTCTGAGAGACCAAGCGGCAACACCAAGAATCAACCACACTCTGCTTCCACCAAAGAGTCCCTTGGTAAGAGCCCTCCGGCGCAGGTCGGAAAGGACGCTCATACGCGTCGAATCTCCACGAATGTTCTGCGCTTGCGCCCGCGCCTGCTTCCGAGCGCGAAAACAAGGACCACGACCGTCACCGTTACAGCAGCCACGGCGATCGCGGTGTAACTGCGAGCCTCGGATTCGACGCCCTCAATTTCGGTCTGGATCGAACGAAATCGTTCTTCGATGTGATCACGGGTAATCGGAGCGTTGGAGGTCATTTTTTGCCCTTCTGAGAAGAGGTCGCCGGTTGTGTTCCAACGCCGCCCTTGCCGATCCTTGAGATCGAAAAGGCGACAAGACCTCCGAAGATCAACGCAACGATGATGTAAGGAACCCACGACCAGAAGCCGGTAAAGAGATCTCCTGTTTGTGTCTGCAGGGCACGCAGTGCGGAGAGACCGAGGAGAAACACTCCAAGAGTGATCACGATCATCCCGCCAACGCCGAACGCAAGGTAACGAACGATATTGCGTAAGGGATCGATCGTCTCTTGTCGGGCGTACGAAACGAGAAGATCCCAAAGATCTTGGATGGTCTCCGCTATCGACGCTGATTTCGCCACAATGGTTCCTTCGATGTCTCAATGCCGGGAAAGGGTGAAGGCATCGCTGCTCCACTATTTAAGTATCCCACTCTCCAGTGGTGGGAGCATGAACGCAGCGCTAGCCCGTCTTTTCCGCTCGTTATTCGCCGTACGATTCCCTGCGGTGCAGTGCTTCGATTGCATCGAGATCGGCGAGTTGGTCCCGCAGCGACTGACACAAAAACTCGAGGCGCCCTGCGGTTGTAGGTGCGCATAGACCTGTGTATTGATCGCTTGGTCCGAGTGTGGACAGGGCGAGAAGCTGGAATGAAGCGACCGATGGATCTGGATCAAGAAGGTCGACGATCGTCTGTAAATCGGCGCCTGATCCAGTTCGCCTTCTGACCTCGACACAGAGTGATCGGGCGAGTTCCAGAAGAGGTGCCGTGTCCGAACCATTGGGAGTATCGGGAGAACTCTCGACCACCGCTCGGGGGAATGGATCATCGTTGAGCCATTCGTGGACTCGGAGCCGCTCAATTCCCACGCCAGTTACCAGCCAGCGCCCATCGGCATCTTCTTGCGCTTCGATGATGCGCACAAGGGTTCCGAAATCGTTGCGCTGATCGCCGCCGCCGATCTCACTCCCGCGAGCAATGAGAACAGATCCAAAAAGACGGTCCGAGGACAAACTCGTCATAACGAGCGCCCTGTAGCGAGGTTCAAATACATGAAGAGGCAACCCAACTCCAGGTAGCGCAACGCTACCGAGAGGAAACAAGGGGAGTTCTCTGCGCCCATCGCTCTCGAAATCTGTCATTTGGTAGGCAGCGGACTCAGCGTCGCAATCTTTGGCCCCTTGGCGTAGGCCATCAAACGATCAGTGAACCCATCGGCAACAGCAGTAGTACGCACATCGGTTCCATTGTGAATGAATGAGAACGTCAACAGATTGCCTTGCGGGGTGTCGGCAAAACCGGCGAGAGCATTTACAGATGTGAGCGTGCCGGTTTTTGCTCGAACACGTCCGGTCGAGGCTGAGGCCAACATCCGTTTGCGCAGTGTGCCTGAACGTCCACCGACTGGCAGGGCGCCCGAGAGCTCTGGGACCCTCGATACTGCCGAGACCAACGCCAGATCCAGAGAGCAAGACATCCGGTTACCGAGGTCAAGACCCGAGCCATCGAGCATGACCAACCGAGAGACATCGAATCCCTGGCGAGTTAATGATTCCTTGATCGCTTCGATACCAGCCGCCGTTGTTCCTTGCCCCTTGGACTCCAAGCCAATTTCTTTCGCTATGAGTTCGGCGGTCGTGTTGTCCGAGTCAGCAAGCATTTCTGAAAGAACTTTGGTCATAGGAACTGACTCGAAGCTCGCAACCTCCTTCGCATCTTTCGGTGCTCGTCCCGTCAAAGCTCCGCCCACAACCTTGATTCCGCGACCATTCAGGACGGTACGAAGCGTCTGAGCGAAGAGCAGAGGCGAGTCCCCTGCCTTCCGAGTTGTTGTGGGATCGGTTGGACTATCGCTGTATCCAGTTGATCCATCGTTGACCAGAAGGGCGGAGAGAGGCGCAACTCTGTCGCCTTGTTGATAGCGAGATGGCCAGGTCGGGACCCAACGAACGGCGTCGTAACGAGAGTCGTCGCCAACGATGCCGCCTGAGATCTGCTTCACTCCCGCATCAGCGAGCGTGTCGGCCAGGGCTACGAAGTCCTCGGAGAATTGGTCTGGATCATCGAAGACGGTTTTGTAACCGGTCGTAGTGAAGAGGGGGTCTCCCCCACCGATTACATAGAGATCCCCATCGATGATTCCGTTCTTCGGTTCCTTTGCGGCGACGAACCGTGTCGAATAGGTCCTATCCGCTCCGAGGATGTCTATAGCTGCGAGCGCCGTAGCGAGTTTTTGAGTCGATGCCGGAGCGAACGAATCAGATTCATTGTGACGGTAGATAACGCGACCATCTTGTTCAATCAGCGCACAGGTGGATCCGACCACCTTGGAGAGGTAGAGATCAATTGAGGAAACGAGATCTGCGTCACTTGTGACCGCCTGCAGCGCACCGGGAAAACGTCGCGCAGAGAGAACCGGAGTTGTCGGAACTGTGGGTGCTTTCGACGGGTCAGGCTTCTCTTCAGCCGTCGCGCTTGCGGTCTGCACAAGCAGGAGCGTGAGCGCCAACGCGACCCAAGCAGTATGTGTCCTGACCGACATCATTCCGTCTCGATGCCTGGCGTTCCGAAAGATGTAAGCCAGGCTGCGCGTTCATGGAGGTGGTGCAGAGCGACGACTGCCCGTTCAGCCGAGGGAAAACAGAAACTGCCGGTCGAACGTACAGCGGCGACGGCGGCATTGTCCGGATCGGCGATCGCCAACTCTGAGGCGATGAGAACTGGCTTATCAACTGCTTCTGACGCTGAAAGTGCGACTTCGACATAGCGAGCGTCCTGACGGTCGTGGAATGCAACGATTCGTTCCAAACCGTGGTCCGGGTAAAACGGACCTTCCCTTTCGAGTCTCCCTTGGTTGGATTGGATGCCCATCCCGAGAACCAATGTCGCATCGATTTCAGGGTGGCCAACAACGGCGTCTAGGACCGCAGGAACCGTGTCCTTCGTTTCGCCACCGGCGAGGTCGATTGGATTATTTCGGCTCCACCTCGGAGGTAAAAGTGCATCAAGCGTGTCACGCAGATCGGGCGGAAGATCGACGAGTTCAAGACTCGTGCTGGAGATGGCATCGGCCGCAAGCACACCCCATCCTCCCACGGTGGTCACCACGGCCAACCGCGGCCCGCGCGGTGCTGGCAACGTCGCAAAGGCCGCTGCGATATCAAACGCTTCGGCGATCGAACCCGCGCGGGTTGCACCCATCTGGCGACAGAGGCCATCGAACACTCGGTCGTCAGTCGCAAGCGAGCCAGTGTGACTGGCCGCAGCACGAGCGCCCAAGCCCGATGCCCCACCTTTAAGAATGACAACTGGCATTCGCCGACAAACTTTCTTGAGACGCTCGGCGAATCCCCTACCGTCGGAAATTCCTTCTACGTAAACGAGGCCCACGGAAGTTTTCGGATCCTCAGAGAAATACTCGAGCATGTCGATGATGCCAACCTGAGCGGCATTCCCAACAGAAATAGCGCGGCTGATCCCCACTCCGCTTTGGCGCGAAAGGTTCATAAACGACGAAACGAAGTTACCTGACTGACTAGCGATGCCAATCGAACCTACCGGTGGATACGGCGCGACGATTTGAGCGCAGAGCGAAGATGGAGTGGAGATAAGCCCCTGACCATTCGGGCCGACGATCACCATGTCCAGTTCGGTCGCTAGCTCAACAAGTTCCATCTGAAGTTTGAGACCGGCTTCGCCGGATTCGCCATATCCCGCAGAGGCGATGAATGCGGCCTTGATTCCGACTGATGCAGCTTGACGGAGGACTTCGGGGTTTGACGACGCTGGGGTGCAGACAAACACAAGGTCGGCTCTCCCGTGAGGAATCTCGGTGAGATCCGCGACCGTTGATCGCCCAAGGACATCTACGCGCTCACGGTTCGTTGCGAAAACTTCGCCTTCATAACCGCAAGAGAGAATGTTATGAAGCGCGACAAACCCGAACTTTCCTGGATGAGTCGACGCTCCTGCAACCACGATCCCTCGCGGATCAAAAAGAGCTTGGAAATGGTGGGAAGAGACCATCACTCCTGCTCCGCACCCGAACGTTCGACGAGCGCATCGAGTGCGATGGGCACACCGTTAACGATCATGACTGGATTGACATCGATCGATCTGAGTCCGACGATGCTCACAGCAGCATCGGAAAGCGAACAGAGAAGGTCGGCCAACGCTTCAAGATCCACGGCCGGCTCGCCACGAAACGGAGCGAGGAGTGCGCGACACCGCAGTGAACTCAACATATCCAGAGCGTCGTAGCGTCGTATGGGAGCGAGCCGAACGGTGACGTCGGCGATTGCCTCTGCCAGCACACCACCAAGACCGAACACAATCGTCGGTCCGAACACTGGATCTACCGATACCCCTGCGATGAACTCTCGGAGACCGGTTGCCATAGGAGCGACGAGTACGCCGGTGGCGACGTCCTCGGGCAAGGCAGCGTCGAGAAGTTCTTGGCACGCCTGTTCGACGGCACGAGTACCGCTCACGCCTAAACGCACAAGCCCGCGCTCTGATTTATGGGAAATGTTTTCTCCGCACAATTTGACCGCGAAGGGACCTGTCATTCCGACAAGGGCTGCCTCTACCTGTTCGCGCGAAGAGACAAGAACTTCGGGGAGGAACGGTATTCCAAAGCTACCGAGCAATTCCTTCGAATCTGATTCGGAAAGCGTTCGGCTCATGGTTGCAGAGCTGCGCGGAAAAACGCTCGGAGGTGTTCGAGTCGCTGCTCCAACGCGTCGATCGCCAGAGGATCTCGATCTAGGAGACCCTCGATAAACGGAAGGTCACTGAAGTAACTAAGAAGCGCCCCGTACCCGGTAAGCATCAACTGTTCTGCATCGAATCGCCGAAAAGTTCCAGCGTTCATTTCTGTCGTGAAATATTCGACAGCGCCTTCAAACAGGGGGCGAAGAGCAACACCTAGATCAACCCCTAGGCGACGACCTCCATCGAGTGCTTCTCGTCGCACGATACGAACAAACTGCGAATTCTCTATAAAAAACCGAAAACCGGCTGTGAGAACGAGATCGACTTTCTCCCACCCTTGAACGGGAGAGTCCGTTGCCTCATCTACCTGGATAATCCAACCGGCTAATGCGCGATCAAACACTTCCTTATAGATGGCTTCTTTGGAAGGGAAGTGGTGGAGCACGCTCGACCGACGGATACCAACGGCCCCTGCAATGTCATTGAGCGATGTGCCGTCGAAACCGTTCTCGGCGAAGCAGAGTTCCGCCTCGATGAGAATCACTTCGCGTGTCGGGGTACTCCCTTCTCCTACTGCCATCTCGAGAGGCTAGCGGGGACCCGTTCTCCAGATCGTTGTCTGCGATTACCGTTCCTCTCATGGAGATTCTCTCAGCACTGTTCATTGAAGGAATTGAGACTCGTCAGGTCGCAGGCCCATCAACGCGTATTGATATCACCGGCGTCCAATTCTCGGCCGTGGCCGCCGGGCCGCCGCCCGTCACGATTGAGCCCCACCTTTGCGTGATCGTCTATTGCCCCCCGGACTCACGCGACAACAGTGTGCTGGAGGTCGTATACAGACGCGGCGATGAACAACTAGCTCGCAACGTTCAGCCACTCCAAGTGGAGCCAGGCAAGTTCAATTACCGACTCGTGCGCGCTGAACTGACTTTCGATGATTACGGCACGGTCGAAGCGCACTGCCGAATTGATCTCGGTCCGGTCATCGTCGTGCCGTTCACACTGCTCCCGCCCGCGTCCTGATGCGTTGCGCTGCTGCGCTTTCCACACATCCGATTCCTGCGTACGCGACAGGCGATGTCATCGCTGAACTGCTAGCTCTCGATCAGCCTCAAGCTGATTTGATTGTTGCCTTCGCTACTCCAGCATTTGGCGGAACTTCGGATGACATCATCGAAACCATTCGAGTTCTTCTCCATCCACGCAATTTCATTCTCGTTGTCTCTGATGGAGTTATCGGAGCTGGGAGCGAGGTGACGACGGGCAGTGGAATAGCACTTTGGTCTCTCTGGCTCGACGAGTCGTTAGGCGAGGAGTCGATACAGGTGTTTTCCGTTGACGACCAAGTTCTCGCCCATGACCATGAATTCGACCAAACGATGCGCTCCGCTTCTAGCGTCATTCTCTTCGGGGACCCTGAAGAGCCACGTGTAACCGACTGGATCGATCAGGTCTGCTCGCTAAGGGTCGGCCGATCGATTTCTGGAGCGCTGCTCGCCGCATCTCGTGGAGGCCTGCTGCGGGATTGCGAACGAAATACAACGCCAAGTCTCCTCGCTCTCGCACTGACAGGGGTAGATGCGACCGTGACGTTGGCTCACGGAACGACGGCGCTAACCGCTCCGATGGTGGTCACGAACACCGTGGGTTTGATGCTGTGCGAAATCGACGATCAGAGTGCGCTTCAGGTTGCGAAGGAAGTTCTCTCGTCGATCGAATTGTCACGCCGAGCGACTACCGCTCAGGATCTTGCCGTTGCTCTTCTAGAACCCGATACGGATCGCGTCGTCGACGTCTATCGAGTTCTCGGTGCAGACCGAACGAGCGATTCTCTCGCTCTTTCCCACGCTCTGCACGTTGGTGATCGCATCGCCTTACTTCGACAGGATCGATATGGACCACTTGCTGACCTTGAGGACTCGCTGCTTGGATCGAGCGGCCTCGGCGCATTGGTCTTCTCTTGCGGATCTCTCAATCCTGATACCGAACTCGTCGGAACCGGAGAGGTTGGGATACTCGGGGAAGCACTCGGTACCTCGGCATACGCTGGGATTCATGCGGCGTCAGTCATTGGTCCCGGCACAGGTCAATCGGGGCTCTGTTCCGCTCCGTTCTCAGCAGTCATCTTTGGGCGTTCCCACCACTAAGGTTTGGACGTGACCGAAAGCAGAATCGAAGCCCGCACCGTTGACGTCGTCCGCGGTTTTTCAATGGACGCACCGCAGAAAGCCAACTCGGGGCACTCCGGAACAGCGATGGCGCTTGCCCCTCTGGCCTATGCCCTGTTCGCTCGCGTGATGCGCTACGACGCAAGTTGCCCTGAATGGCCGAACCGCGATCGCTTTGTCCTGTCATGTGGACACGCGTCAATCCTCGAGTATTCGATGCTGTACCTCACCGGTTTCGGTCTGACGCTCGATGACATCAAGAACTTTCGCCAGTTCGGATCCCCTGCTGCCGGACACCCTGAACGCGGGCACACCCCAGGCATCGAAGTAACGACCGGGCCGCTCGGTCAGGGTCTCGCCAACGCCGTGGGCATGGCCCTCGCTGAGCATGCACTGCGAGCCCAATTTGGTCCGCAGCTTTTCGACCACCACACGTTTGTACTTTGCGGAGACGGAGATCTCGAGGAAGGTATCTCGCACGAGGCAGCGTCTCTCGCTGGACACCTTGGTCTCGACAAGCTCGTCGCGATTTACGATGACAACCACATCTCGATCGACGGACCGACCGAACTCGCGCTCTCGGATGATGCGGCAGAACGCTTTCGCGCTTACGGATGGCACGTTGAAAACGTCGGTGAGATTGGCGAAGAAATCGACGCTCTCGAGGCTGCAGTGCATCGAGCGAAAGCTATCGATGGCAAACCATCACTTATCGTTCTGCGCAGCCATATCGGATTCCCCTCTGCAAAATTTACCGATACAGCACATGCGCATGGCAATCCCTTCGGTGCCGAAGAAATCACCGCAACGAAAGCTCTCATGGGCATGCCCGATGAAGCCTTCTGGTGTCCTGAAGATGTTCTGGAGCACATGCGTGCTGCCGGAACGCGCCATCGCCCCGAGCGCGAAGCGTGGTACTCGATGTATGAGAACTGGACGGAAAACAAACCAGTGCTCGACGCCGTGCTGGAAGGGCGGGGCCTCGATGGATGGAAGGACGCTCTGCCAACGTGGGAACCAGGCGAGTCAGTTGCGACACGTGCAGCAGGCAAAAAGGTTCTTAATGCGTTAGCGCCCGTCGTTCCCGGCCTCATGGGCGGTGGAGCCGATCTCACCGGCAATTGCGGTGTCGAACTCGATGGCGCTGTTCCATTCTCTCGATTGAATCGAGACGGACGTCAGATCCATTTCGGTATTCGCGAGCATGCAATGGGATCTGTGATGAACGGCATGGCAGCACACGGCGGAATCATTCCCTTCGGAGGCACATTCTTTGTCTTCGCCGACTACATGCGACCGCCAGTCCGTTTGGCCGCTCTCTCTGATCTGCATGTCATCTATTCGTGGACTCACGATTCAATCGGTGTCGGAGAAGATGGACCCACTCATCAGCCGATCGAGCACCTTGCCTCGCTGCGAGCGATGCCGAAGTTGCGCGTGATTCGCCCCGCCGATGCCAACGAGACCGCTCAAGCCTGGCGGATTGCCATTGAAATGGGCGGCCCAACAGCACTCGTGTTGAGTCGTCAGAACCTTCCGGTTCTCGAAAACACCGCCGGCAATACAGACGTCGAACGTGGGGCCTACATCCTTCGCTCGACCAAAGCCGATCCAGACGTCGTCCTGATCGGAACCGGTTCCGAGGTTTCTCTCTGTATTGCAACTGCCGATCAACTCGCGACCGAGGGAATCCACGCTCGAGTTGTCTCAATGCCATGTTGGGAACTCTTCATGGATCAAGATGATGACTACCAGCGAGCGATTCTTGGCGAAGGATTCCCACGTGTTTCTGTCGAGGCCGGTTCTACGTTCGGCTGGGCGCTCTGGGCCGATGCTTGCGTCGGGATTGACCATTACGGAGCGAGCGCCCCGGCTTCGGAACTCATGGAACTCTTCGGCATGACCGTAGAAAACGTCATTGAACACGTTCGTATTGTCCTCAACTAACTCGGAGAACCCTGATGTCTCGTCTCACTGATTTGTATGCAACCGAAGATCAAAGTCCTTGGCTCGACAACGTGCGGAGAGACTGGATCGAAAACGGCGAGATGCAGCGCTGGGTTGAACGCGGTGTTCGTGGAGTCACGTCGAATCCAACGATCTTTCAACACGCCATTTCTGGCGGGGATGCCTACGACGGGCAATTCCGCGAACTCCTTTCGAACGGAACATCAGTTACTGACGCGTACTGGGAACTTGTTGTCACCGACATCAACCACGTCCTCGCACTGCTGCGTCCCGTTTATGACGCAAGTAACGGCATCGATGGTTACGTCTCCATCGAGGTCTCTCCCCTCCTCGCTCGTGATACCGAGGGGACTGCAACCGCAGCGCGACATCTCCATGGACTCATTAACCAGCCCAACCTCTACATAAAGATTCCAGGCACTAAAGAAGGCCTCCCAGCCATTCGATCGATGATCTCCGAGGGAGTGAGCGTCAATGTCACCCTGCTCTTCTCGCTCGATCGTTACCGTGAGGTCATGGAGGCCTACCTCTCTGGCCTCGAAGCTCGCGAAGGCGACCTCTCCTCTGTTTCTTCTGTTGCCTCGTTCTTCATCAGTCGAGTCGATTCAGAGGCCGACAAACGTCTCGACGCTGTGAATTCGCCAGAGGCTGCAGAACTCAAGGGCAAGGTTGCTGTTGCGAATGCGCAGGTGGCCTACGAGGCGTTCCTCGAAACGTTTAGTGGCCCCCGTTGGGACGCGTTAGTCGCGCGCGGAGCATGCCCGCAGCGTCCACTCTGGGCGTCCACTTCAACAAAGAATCCCGACTATCCAGACACGCTCTATGTCGATCAGCTCATCGGCCCGAACACCGTCAACACGATTCCTGAGAAGACTCTTGATGACTTCGATGATCACGGAACCCTCAAGCGAACCGTCGATGCTGATCTACCGGGCGCCCATGCTGTCCTTGCAGCGTTTGCCAACCTCGGCATTTCACTCGCAGATGTAACCGCGCAACTCGAAGATGAGGGCGTTGCGTCCTTCTCGAAGTCATTCGACGACCTTCTCGAGTCTCTTGAAGCGAAGGCAAAGACTCTGAAGTGAATGGTTCACTCGTCGTCGTAGACGACGTAGCGAAAGCTTTCGCCCAACTCGTCGTTGATCACGCCAAATCGAATGCGCCAGGGCCGTCGTCGCTGGCATTCTCGGGCGGTTCAACCGCACGCGACTGCTATCGCGAACTCTCCCGCTCTGCCTCAACCGTCATTGACTGGAAGAACGTCACCGGCTGGTGGGGCGATGAGCGCTGCGTTCCTCTCACCGATATCGATTCGAATTTTCGACTCGTGCAAGACGCTCTACTCAAACACGTTGGTCCTCTTGCTGCGGTCCATCCGATGCAATCAGAAATTCCTGATCCGGCCTTTGCCTACGAGGAGCTCCTTCGAGCCTCGCCTCCAATCGATCTGATTCATTTAGGACTCGGACCCGATGGTCACACTGCCTCCCTGTTTCCAGATTCCGACGCCCTTGATTCCCCGGAAGGTCGTCTTGTTGTTTCGAATCGCGATCCGTTGGCAAACAATCCCCACGAACGTTTGACCTTCACCTTTGAGGCCATCTCGCAGTGCAGACAGATCGTGTTCACCGTCGCGGGAGCGGCCAAGACCGAAGCCCTCCATCGGGTGCTTGACGGCGATCTGAGCGCGCCAGCCACACATATCTCTGGGGCCGAGGTCGTGTGGCTCGTTGACAACGCGGCAATGGGCGCACGAACCTCCCGATAGGGTTCTCTACATGCTTCGGCTCGATGCTCCGCTCGAAGAACTCATGGCGCGAGCCAGGTCTATTCGTGACGACTCATTTGGCGTCAGAGTCACCTATTCGCCAAAGGTATTCATTCCTCTGACGATGCTGTGCCGCGACAGATGCGGCTATTGCACCTTTGCGCAACCGCCCGCGCGCCTTGAGTCTCCATACCTCTCTCCCGCCCAAGTGCGTGCTCTCGCGATCGCGGGCGCTCGGGTTGGTTGTCACGAAGCACTCTTCACGCTTGGCGAGGCTCCCGAGGATCGTTATCCGATAGCGGCCCAGTGGCTCTCCGACAATGGCTACTCCTCGACCATTGACTACGTCGCTGCGATGGCCCAACTTGTGCTCGATGAAACCGGGCTTCTCCCCCACGCCAATGCGGGTGCGCTCCCGGCCGATCAACTCGCACAATTGCGCAAGGTTTCTCCCTCTCAAGGCGCGATGATTGAATCGCTTCGAGCGGACCTCGAATGCCACCGTGGCGCCCCTGACAAAACTCCCGAACGTCGACTGGCAACGCTCGAGGCGGCTGGCGAACTTGCCATACCGTTCACCACAGGGATCCTCGTCGGCATCGGCGAGAACCGGTCGGATCGCATCGAAGCCCTCGAGGCCATTGCTGCATCGCACCTTCGACATGGCCACGTGCAAGAAGTCATCGTCCAGAACTTCCTTCCCAAAGAGGGAACAGCGATGCATTCCGCACCAGCGTGTCCGAGCGACGTCTACCTCGACGCCATAGCACTGGCCCGGCTGATTCTTCCGCCCGATATTCACCTTCAGGCACCGCCCAATCTTTCTGATGATTTCGGTGTGCTTCTCGATGCCGGTATCGACGACTGGGGAGGCGTGTCCCCGGTTACCGCTGACCACGTGAACCCTGAACGCCCGTGGCCGGACCTCGATCGACTTCGTGAAGTTACCGAAGCAAAGGGTTTCGAACTTGCTCCTCGTCTCACGGTGCACCCTGAATTCGTACGAAATGAGACAAAGTGGATCGATGAAAGCCTGCGCTTTTCGGTGATGGATCGATCAGATGCCGATGGTCTCGCAAGAGATGATCCCGGCGCCGTCTTCGTACAGTCGCTCAAACCCGCTGCTCCCGAACAGGTCGACGATGGCGTTGAAGTCCTCCAAATCGGACCACGCTCGACAATCTGGAGTGCTGGTTCGCGTATCAGCCCACCTGCTCTGGTTCCTGCAGAGGGCCGAGCCACAGGGGCAGTTGCTGAAGTCATCGCCGGAGTGCGCTTAGGGCAAGAGCCTGGACTCGACGAGATCGTCACGCTTTTCGGAGCTCGCGGGCCGAACTTCGCCGCTGTCACACAATTGGCCGACGAACTTCGACAGGAAGCAGTTGGAGACACCGTCACGTGGGTACACAACCGCAACATCAATTACACAAATGTCTGCACGTTTAAGTGCAAATTCTGTGGATTCAGTAAAGGCCCGCTTTCGCTAAATCTTCGCGGCACGCCGTATCTCCTCACGCTTGACGACATCGCAACCAGAAGTCGCGAAGCCGCTGATCTGGGTGCAACTGAAGTGTGTCTCCAGGGCGGTATTCATCCCGACTTCGACGGCAACTATTACATCGACGTGGCTCGTGCCGTTTCCGAAGCGGTTCCCGAAATTCATATTCACGGATTCACCGCGCTCGAAGTAACCGAAGGCGCTCGACGCCTCGACGAGCCACTCGACTCTTACCTTCGGCGTCTCAAAGACGCCGGGCTGAAGACGCTTCCCGGCACAGCCGCCGAGATCCTCGACGACGAAATTCGGGCGATTATCTGCTCGGACAAAATCAACACCGAAGAATGGCTTGAAGCCCACCGCACCGCTCATAGCGTTGGCCTTCGCTCCAACATCACGATCATGTTCGGTTCCGTCGAGCGACCCATTCATTGGGCCCGTCACATTGTTCGAACCAGAGACCTGCAGAAGGAAACGGGAGGATTCACCGAGTTCGTTCCGCTTCCGTTCGTTCATATGGCGACTCCTCTGTATCTCCAGAAGAAGGCCCGACGTGGTCCTACCTTCCGCGAAACGATGCTCATGCACGCAATCCCACGTATCGCCTATCGGGGCCTCATCGACAACATCCAGGCCTCATGGGTGAAGCTCGGAGCCCATGGATCTCGACAGGCATTGCAGGCTGGGGCCAATGATCTGGGCGGGACATTGATGGACGAAAATATCAGTCGGGCCGCAGGGGCCGATCATGGTCAAGGTATGGAACCTACGGATTTTGCTGAACTCGTGGCTCCGATCGGCCGCACAGCTTTGCAGCGAACGACGCTGTACGGGCGTCTTGCTGGCGTCTGATCTAATCCATCGAGTCGTCGGGCTCACTCAGCAGAACGATGGCTTTCTCGACGGCGCGTCGAGCTCGTGTCAATCGCTTCTCGTCGACCGGCAGTTCGTGGCCACCAGCATCAATCGATTCACGCAGCCGAATGATTGCGAGGTCGGCAAGTTCTTCAGCAATCGTTTCGAGTCGAGTTCGTAGTTCGTCGAATTCTCCAGACATGTCCGTATCCTTACTCACCGGTTGAGACAGAGCGAGCAACTAAGGTTTCGCTCGTCCTCTCAACCCGATAGTGAACGGATGATTCAATGGCTGGGCAACGAAGCGAGATCACTGATGATGACACCCACGAGTGGATCTCATTCGATCTCGATGGAGAGACCTACACCTTCGATGTCACTTGGCTTACGAGTAACTGGAAGTGCATCTACGGCGACGGTTGCCTAGGAATTGAAGAAGAAGCGGCGCCCGAGAAGATGTTTGGCTGCTGCTCTCACGGAGCCCATTTCGCGGACAAAGAAGACCGCAAACGCGTCGCCGAAGTCTTTCCTCGGTTACGTGACGACGAGTGGCAATTCAAGGCCGTCGCTGCAGAACTCGGAGGGCCCATCCACAAAGACCATGGTGAGTGGGTGACCCGACGTCACGAAGACGCCTGTATTTTCCTCAATCGTCCCGGATTTGAAGGCGGAGCCGGATGCGCGTTTCACACGGCGGCACAGTCTCGCGGCGAGAACTTCATCGATTGGAAACCGGAAGTCTGCTGGCAGGTTCCAGTCCGACTCGATTTCCACATCGACGACAATGAATGGGAAACAAATATTCTCCGGGAATGGAAACGCCGTGACTGGGGTGACGGCGGAGACGACTTCCACTGGTGGTGCACCGAAGACCCACGCGCCTTTGTGGGCGCCGACCCGGTCTATGTCTCGAGCAAAGACGAGATCGTTGCTCTGGTTGGGCAAGGCGCGTACGACCACATCGTAGAAATCATTGAACGAAAAGGAACCGAAGTGTTCCTTCCGCATCCATCAATGAAACGCACTGCTGCCAGCGACGACTAAGAACCTGTCGAGACGCCTACTTCTTATTGGTGCGGCGACGATCTGCTTCTTTGAGCATGCGCTTGCGGAGTCGAAGCGATTGCGGCGTGATCTCGACCAGTTCGTCATCACCGATGAACTCGATCGCTGTTTCAAGAGTGACTTCACGGGGTGGGACCAGTTTGATCGCTTCGTCAGCAGAATGAGTACGAATGTTGGTCTTCTGCTTTTCGCGGATGATGTTGATCATCATGTCGTCACTGCGTGAGTTCTCTCCGACGATCATTCCCTCGTAGACCGCTTCACCGGCTCCGATGAACATTTCTCCGCGTTCTTGAAGGTTTCCGAGAGCGTAACCAGTGGACGTACCGTCGCGGTCGGAAATCATGGCGCCGCCCTTGCGGGTGGGGAGATCGCCGACCCATGACACCCAACCAGCATTGTGCTGATGCATCAGGGCAGTGCCGCGTGTAGCGGTGAGTAACCCTGAGCGGAAGCCAATAAGGCCGCGTGCTGGGGCTTCTACGGTAACAATCGTTCGGCCGGTGTCGCCTGGTCGAAGATCGGTGACGCGTCCCTTACGGGGAGCGAGAGCCTGTGTGACAGTTCCGACATGCTCATCGGGAACATCGATAACAGCGCGCTCAAGCGGTTCGTGTTTGGTTCCGTCGATCAGTTTGACGATGACTTCAGGCCGACTGACCTGAAGCTCATAGCCTTCTCGGCGCATGGTCTCGATGAGTACGGCGAGCTGAAGTTCGCCACGACCCGAGACCTCGATGATGTCGGGGGATTCGGTTGGTTCGACCTTGATCGATACGTTGCCCAGGATTTCCCGGTCGAGCCGATCACGAAGATGGCGGGAGGTCAGGAATTGCCCCTCTTTACCTGCGAGCGGCGAAGTATTAACGCCGAAGGTCATACGAAGCACGGGCTCATCAACGGTGAGGCGTGGCAACGCAACTGGGTTCACCGAGTCAGCGAGCGTGTCGCCGATCTCGACTTCAGGGAAACCGGCGACGATGAAAAGGTCGCCAGCTCTCACCGAGTCAACCTCGAGCCGACCGATGCCAGAGAACGCCATGAGTTGCGTCAGCTTTCGCCGAAGCGGGTTCTGTCCTTCGTCTTCTTCGCATAGTGCAACTTGTTCGCCTCGGCGGAGCGTTCCTTGCATCACGCGACCAATAGCGAGACGGCCCAGATATTCCGACGCATCAAGGTTCGTAACAATCGCCTGCACCGGAGCGTCAGGATCGCCGGTAGGAGCTGGGATCGCTGCGACGATGGCCTCGAACAGTGGGGTGAGATCATCGTCTTCACCCGGCATTCCTATTCCGGAAACCGCTTTTCCCTCTCGGGCAATAGCAGAGATAACAGGAAACTCAATGGCATGTTCATCGGCATCAAGGTCGAGGAACAGCTGGTAGATCTCGTCGAGAACCTCTTCAGGTCGCGCATCCTGGCGATCGACCTTGTTGATGACAACAACTGTCGGCAATGACAGCGCGAGAGCCTTTGAGAGCACGTAACGGGTCTGAGGCAAGGGGCCTTCAGCAGCGTCGACGAGAAGAATGACACCGTCAACCATCGATAGGGCACGTTCAACCTCGCCACCGAAATCGGAGTGGCCAGGGGTGTCAACAAGATTGATCTGGATATCGTTCCATGTGACCGAAGCGGCCTTGGCGAGGATTGTGATGCCACGCTCGCGTTCTTGGTCGTTCGAATCCATGATTCGGTCGACCACAGCGGCGTGATCACTGAACGTACCGGTCGCACGAAGTAAGGCGTCGACGAGAGTAGTCTTGCCATGATCAACGTGGGCGACGAGCGCGACGCTACGCAACGGAAGAGAAGAGGTGGGGGGCACGAGTGTCTTTCAGTTCGGTCCACCGGCACTGGACCGATGGGAGTTCAGGAGGGCCAGGCGCTTTCGTCGCGATCGGCCTCGGCGTCGTACATGCACCATGACGAATGGTCATGGCCCGGATCGGCCCCACATTCGGGGCACGGTTCGGCATCGCGAGCATCGAGGATCGCGTCAAGATTTTCGTTGGTGCGCTTGAGAGCTCTCGCTTCCTCAAAACGCCGATGTCGACCCTTTTTCAACGGCCAACTCCCGTCGGTGAGATTGCCGAGTGAGTGTATCGGCACCGGAGGCACTGCTGTGCCATCTCGAGCGGAGATTTCCTCATAAGAGGGGTTTCCGCGACCGTTCCTCGATCACTAGCTCGCCATTTCCGGCGAAGGCCACAGCTGCTCCTCCTTCAAGGAGGCTGCGAACGGGGCTCCCTGCTAGGGATTCACGCCACCCTGTGGCGAGACGAGCGTTGTCATCGCCCCTCAGAAAGGCCTCGATATCTCCCCTCGTGGCCAAAATAGAGGCATCGAGTTCGAGATCTCGGGCCAACTGGGCCACCCACGCCGAGATGAGGGCGATCGCTGGCCGCAGGTCCTTCTCCACACCACCTGAAACCACTTCGTCCGCCACTGGGTTTGTATCGGCAAGACCGGCCTTGACTGCGCTGAGGATCTCCCCCACGACCTCTTCACGGGTACCGCGATCGAACCCTCGTACTTTTTCAAGGTCGCGACGATCCTTCGGGGGACGCTGCGCGATTCCGGTGAGTGCAATATCTGAAAGTACGTAGCGCACCGGAATATCTAGCGCGGCCGCTCGTCTCTCGCGCCAGGCAGCCAGTGACCTGGCGACCGTCCGTGCAGTACCGCGCAATTGGCGAGCTTCTTTGATTCGTCTCCACGCTTCATCAGGATTGCGCTGTCCACGCAGTCGGACTCGTTGGATTTCACATTCATCCAACGCCCAACTCAACCTGCCTCGCTCTTCTAGCTGTTCGACGATTCGATCCTTCACTTCGAGAAGCCTGGCGACGTCATTTGCCGCGTAGATGAGCTGACCATCAGTCAGAGGTCGCTGTAACCAATCAGTAAGACGATCCCCCTTGCCGACGCGGAAATCAACAAACCGCTCATAAATCGTCGTAAGCGACGGTGTGCTGAGACCCAGAAAACCTGCCGCGATCTGTGTATCGAAAAGCACACGCGGCACAGTTCCGCAAACCAGTTCAAGTATTTCGAGATCTTGGTCGGCGGCATGAAGAACAGCGGTGGCGTCACTCTCGAGGATCTCGGCAAACGGCAGCAGATCAACTGCCAAAGGATCAACTAATACCAAGTCGCCGGGCCAAGCGATCTGCACCAACGCCAGTTTTGGGTAGTAGGTCCGCTCTCGGTGAAACTCTGTATCGAGCGCGTAGCAGGGTTGATCGCGCAGCAGTTCTATAACCCGAGCAAATTCGCTCTCGGTATCGACGATTCGAAAATTCGGGTCAGGCACGTGAGGCCATCAGACCGGCGATGTTCCGCGAACGACTGGACGTCCGGCGTCGACCCAACCGTTCGTGCCTCCAGCAACGTTGATCGCGTCGATCCCCTTTGTCCGAAGAAACTCTGCTGCCTTCCCGCTGCGTCCGCCGACCGCGCAGATGACGTAGACCGGACCGTCTGATGGGATCTCGCCAACACGATCGGGAACAGTTGAGAGAGCAATATGCACAGCACCGGACACGTGCCCGTCGGTGTATTCGTCATCTTCTCGAACGTCGACAAGAACAATCGATTCGGAAAGAAGCGTCTCAAGAGTTGTCAGATCGATCTCAGGAACTGCGCTCAACGGGAATCCTCATTCAGAGTGGAAGACGTCAACGATTCAGCAGCGTAGCGTCGAAGATCTGAAGGGTGATCGACATCGTCGACGGCAGAAGCGAGAACGTTCGTTACCGCGATGGCCGGCAAACTCATAAAGACACACCGGGGCGCCCGTTCTCCTGCCGCAAAAGCTTCGGAAACGAGGTCCCAAGATCGACTAATCCGCCATGCTGCGGTGAGAGGTTGCACACGCCCGTCAACTTCGGCGTACGCAACCCCAGCGGCAGGATCAGCGAGCAATGCGGCGACAAGGGCAATCGGAGTTGCTGATGTGATTGCCGGAGTGTCGCAAGCCAACACAACGACGACATCGTCGACTGAACAGCGCATCGCAGTGAGGATTCCGCCGAGGGGCCCCTCGCCTGGTTCGTCGTCAGGCACTGGTCGGTCGACGCCTGAGAGCGATGCCAACGCGGAGAGGTCCCCTCCAACAGTAAGAACTTCTCGAGCGCCTGCGTCACGCAGAGCTGTTGCCACAATCGACGTCATTTCGGATCCATCGATCGCCAGTAGAGCTTTGTCCTGGCCCATGCGGGTTGACGCGCCACCCGTGAGTACCGCTCCGGTGAAGGCCACGAGCGCCAAGGTTCAGGCGGAAAAATCAGTCGGAGGCCATGAGGGATCGCATTGACGAAGAAACAGTTCGCAACGCTCCGCCTCGTCCTCCTCGCCGATCAACGATGCGCATCGTGCGAGCCCGGCGAGACATGAGAGGAACCCACGGTTCGAAGGATTCGCCCAACGAACATAACCAGAACCTCGCCACCCATTTGCCCGCAACGCATCAAGACCTCTGTGATACCCGACGCGGAAATAGGCATAGGCCTCGATGGTCGATGATGCGCTCTCACCCATCGCTGCCCAAACACTGCTCGACCGAGGGGCTCGACCGGCAATGTCTCCAAGGAGCCCTAAGCGGTTCTCTTCGCTGTTTTGCGCTTGTTCAAGTGCATGGCGAAGCGCAGCTGGTTCTTCGGGAAGTACGGCCTCGGGCGGACCCGAGGTCGAAAGGTTGATTGGTCGGGAATCGGTCACGGCTTCACGCTACGAGATCTTCTGACTGTTCACACGCTCTCGAAATCACAAGGTGAAGACGAATTCACACTCGTTACGAATTATGGGACTTCGACAACACGGACGGTGTCTGTGACTCGACCCTTTGAGAAACGAGAACCTCCGACGACAACGACGAGATCGCCGGGATGTATCTCGCCCTTTGAACGGGCAAGGGCGATCGCCTCGTCGGTGAGTTCATCAGCACTACCCGTGGCTTCGAGGTGATACGGGGTGGTACCCCAACTCAGCGTCAGCTGATTGATGGTTCGTGGATCTGACGAAAATCCGAGGATTTTTGCCTTCGGCCTAAAGCGAGCGACCGAACGAACAGTGAACCCACTTTGCGAGATACACAGAATTGCCGCCGCTCCGATTTCGCTCGCTGCGCGCTGAGCGGCAGAGGTAACGGCATTGGTCACGCGAGATTCAGCGCTATCGCCGGTCGCTAGTTGAAGGGAGGCCAGAAGCGTCGGCCATCCTGCGTAGTCGAACTTCTCATCAGCCCGAGCAGCGATTCTGGCCATGACATCGACAACATGCTCGGGATCGTCGCCGATAGCGGTCTCCCCTGAAAGCATGACTGCAGATGATCCGTCGAAAACCGCGTTCGCAACGTCAGAGGCTTCGGCGCGTGTCGGGCTCGGAGAGTGAATCATCGACTCGAGCATCTGGGTCGCCGTAATAACCGGGCGGCCAGCAGCGATACACCGCCGAATAATCTCCTTCTGCAGATGCGGTAGTTCCTCGATTGGGAATTCTGAGCCAAGGTCGCCGCGCGCAACCATCACAGCGTCGGCGACTTCGACGATTGAGGCCAGGTTCTGCACCGCAGCGCGAGTTTCGATCTTGGCGATGACCATTGGTCCACGCGGAGCGGGCTCAGTTCCTACTCGCCGAACATCGTGCGCGGAGCGCACAAAAGAGAGTGCAACCATGTCCACGCCGACTTCGACAAACGCGTCGAGAAAACGCAGATCTTCAGGAGTTGGAGTTGCGATACGAAGTCGGTCAGAAGGGATATGGATTCCGGGTCTACCGGTGAGGTGACCACCGTGATTCACCCGAACTCGGAGGTGATCGCCTTGGCGACCCAGAGCGAGCACTTGCACCGCTCCATCGCCGAAAACCAAGTGGTCGCCTTCATGTATGTCGGTCAGTAGGTCTTCGTAGTCAACCTGGAAGACGTCTGAGGTGCTCGATCCGGTTCCAGGAGTGACGAGGAATTCCTGGCCGTCGACAAGAAGCACTCCGTCTCCGGGAAGTTTGCCGAGGCGGACTTTAGGGCCCGGTAGGTCGGCAAGGATGCCGACCGGACGGCCGAGATCAGCAGCGACGGCACGGATCCGGTGGTAGCGCTCAAGCGCTAGTTCGAGCGATTCGTGAGAAAGATTGATGCGCGCTATATCCATTCCGGACTGCATCAGACCCTTGAGCACGCGCGGATCGTCTGAGGCAGGGCCTATGGAAGCAATGATCTTTGTACGACGGGTCATCCCTACACGCTACCGGCGCGCAAGATCATCTCCGAATCATTTGATTTCCAAAGCACTCAGTTCAAACGAGCGCGTAATGCGGAAGCCGCAAAACGCAAACCGGTCGCTTCCTCGGGGGGCGCTTCGGCGGCGACGGCTTCAAGCACACACGAGGCCTTTTCGAAGTCGCCAGATGCCTCGTAGGCACGAGCAAGTTCTGCTCGTTCCCAGATTGAAGCATCGGGCAGCACACTGCGCAGACGAGTGGCGATAACTCTTGACCGATGATCGTTCTCAAGAGTCGCTACCTGGGCGAGATTGTTGAGCATCCGTCGGACGATCCCACGAGGTCCGATCGGTGCCAGCATCGATTGATGCCAAGGCGCATCTGGTCCGTGCAACTGTTTGAACAATTGCTGACATCCCGATTCATCGAGCAAAGCGCCTTGGTCGAATGCATCGATGTAGGTCCCTGAATCCGCGTCCATCGTAAGGAAATGTCCGGGCATACCGACACCATGGAAGGTTCGTCCGACACGACGACCAATAGACATCACAACAATCGAAAGTGTGATTGGTATTCCGAGACGCTTCTCGATCACGAAATCGAGACAGGAATTGTTCTGGTCGTAATAACCGCAGGAGTTCCCGTTGAATTGGAGTTCATCGAAGATGCGAGTGCGAACTGCGTCGAGAGAAGCTCCGCAGCCTTGCGCCAAACGATCGAGATGAGCCATGCCATCTTCGACAATCAGGTCCTCGTGGAAATGAGACGCCAAAAGGAAGGCGGCTTCATCAACGTTGATCGACCTTTCGTCGCCAGACATGAGCATTGTGAAGCGATCAGTTCTTCTCACGTGGTGAGGGTATCGGCACTCCCCGACTTCCCTACTCGCGGCCGTCTACGGTGCGGGGATGGCCACGCCCCCACATGCCTATCTCGACCACGAGGGCCCAATCCCCTTCGCCCACCGAGGCGGTGCGGGAGATTGGCCAGAAAACTCAATGGAAGCGTTCTCGCAAGCCGTCGATCTTGGTTTTCGTTATGTCGAAACAGATGCACACGTCACCGCTGACGGTGTTGTTATCGCTTTCCACGATGACCATCTCGACCGAGTCACCGATCGGACTGGTCTCATCGCCGAGTTGCCGTGGTCTGAGGTGTCAGCCGCACGTATCGATGGGATTGCTCCGATTCCTTTGCTTGAGGATCTCCTGCATACATGGCCGGGCCTCCGCATCAATATCGATCCGAAGCATGACGAAGTAGTCGAACCGTTAGCCGATCTCCTCCAACGTTTGCACGCCCTTGACCGAGTCTGCATCGGCTCCTTTTCTGATCGACGCATTGAAAGGTTCCGCGAGCGTTTTGGGGAATCGGTCTGCACATCCATGGGTCCGAGATCTGTGGCCAAGCTACGAGCATCAAGTTTTGGGCTCGGCCGATCACGACCAGCAGATAACTGCGTTCAAGTTCCCACCCATGCCGGGAAAGTCCCCCTTGTTGACAGGCGATTCGTGCGACGCGCTCATCGGTTGGGTGTACCGGTACACGTCTGGACAATTGACAACCCCGAGGAAATGCGTCGACTCCTCGACCTTGGCGTTGACGGCATCATGACCGATCGCCCAGCAGTTCTGAAGCAGGTTCTCGAGTCGAGAGCGCAATGGTGAATTGAGACGAAGTGGGCGGTTCGACAGCCACCTCATTTTTCGTGGGACCGGGAACCCTTGGTTCAATGGGTCAACTAGTCTCGTGGTAGTTGACAGCTCGGAAGGTGGTGCCTAGTTTCCGATCTGTGGCGTAGGTCACACGGGGGAGGTTTGCTCTCGCGAGTTACATCCCGAGAACCCTAGATATATGTCACCAAAACCCGATCCACACACTCTTGAGGCTTCACGATGAGGTTCGTACGCAGGAAGCTGGCGCAACTCGTAGTTGTGTTGCTGTGCGTGACGTTCCTGTCGTTCCTGCTTCTCGAACTTCTTCCTGGAGACACCGCTACGCGACTGTGCGCGGGGGCCGGTGGCCAAGAATGCGTCGATCAAAAGCGGATCGAGTTTCATCTCAATGATCCGATGCCCGTTCGCTACGTGCGTTGGCTCGGCAACGCCGTATCTGGCGATCTCGGCAACTCAGCTCGGAACGCTCAACCAGTTTCAGAAGCCCTTGCTCAGCGGATGCCCGTAACGATCGAATTGCTTCTTTACTCGCAGTTCCTGGCGCTACTTGTGTCAGTACCCTTAGCGTTCGCAGCCGCAAAACGGGCCGGAGGGATCCTCGATCGATTTTCGAGCGGGACCTTGTTCATGCTGTTAGCAATCCCAAACTTCGTCATGGCCATGTTGCTCATTTGGATCTTCCCAGTGACATTAGGGATCGGTAACGCAACCGGATACACGGCCTTCAGCGACGACCCACTCAAGAGTCTTGCTTCACTCACCATTCCCGCAATCTGCCTCGCCGTTGCTGAAATGGCGGTGTACATGCGACTTCTGCGCACCGACCTCATCGCCACGATGCAAGAGGACTACATCGCTATGGCTCGTGCCAAAGGCATGTCTCCGCGCAGAGTGTTGTATGGGCATGCATTCAAGCCTTCAACGTTTTCGCTCATCACAGTGATCGGTCTGAACTTCGGCCGGCTTGTAGGTGGCACCATCATCCTCGAAGTCATCTTCGGCCTGAATGGTTTGGGCGGTTACACCTACGCTGCCATCCAGGGTCAGGACTACGTCCCAGTGCAAGGCGCGATCGTCGTCATTGCCTGCGCCTACGTGCTTTTGAATTTCCTTGTAGACCTTCTCTACGCCGCCCTCGACCCCAGGATTCGTCATGCCCGCGCCCTCGCCTGACAACGCCGGTCGACCAGCCGTAGATTCGGTCTTTGCCGCAAGTGGCGACCTCGCCACCGAGGTGACACGGATTGCTGATAGTGACGCGCATGGTCTTGAAGCGCTTCGCAAACTCGATCCCGACCAGATCGATGGAGCAAGACCCAAAAAGCGCTTGGGTCTTTTTTTCTGGTTTGCAGCCGGGTTCTTCATTCTGGTTCTCGTTCTCGCCGTCACCGCTCCGTGGCTTCCAATCAAAAATCCCTCCAAGATTGTTGGGCGTCCGCGTATTGCGCCGGGCAGTCAGTTCTGGTTCGGTACCGACGCGCTCGGTCGGGATATTTTCTGTCGAGTCATCTGGGGCGCACGAGCGTCACTCGCTGTCGGGTTCCTCTCGATTCTCTTCGGGGGCGTTATAGGCACAGCCGTTGGTGTCGCTGCCGGCTACCTGCGGGGCAAGACCGAAACTGTCTTGATGGTGGCAATGGACGTGTTGCTTTCGTTTCCTGCCCTGCTTCTCGCTTTGGCCATTGTGAACTTCACCAATTCAAAGACGATCCTCACCGTCTCGATTGCTCTCGGCATCGTTGCCATCGCCCCCACCGCGCGTCTCGTACGAGCAAATGCGCTCATCTTCGGTCAGCGGGAATTCGTCACCGCCGCTAGATCACTTGGCGCAAGCCACGTTCGGATCCTGCGGCGAGAAATCCTGCCGAATATCGTTCCGCCTCTGCTTTCCTTTTCAATTATCGCCATCGCTGTAGCAATGGTTGCAGAGGGCGGATTGTCCTTCCTCGGTCTGTCGATCGACGCTGCATCAACAGCAACTTGGGGAAACATGATTGTGAGTGGCAAGCCAGCACTCGAAAACGGCGCTCCTTGGATCTCTCTCATTCCGAGCGCCGTCCTGTTTCTCACCGTTCTTGCACTGAATTTCTCTGGCGATCGAATTCGTGAATATACCGATGTGAAGGAGGGCTGATCATGACCGACGCCTCTCCGAATGCGCAGAACTCACCACTACTCGAGGTGAAGAACCTCTCTACCTCGTTTCGCACAGAACATGGCGTTGTCCATGCGGTCGACGACGTCTCCTTCGTTCTCGATCGAGGCAAGACACTCGGGGTCGTGGGTGAATCGGGATCGGGTAAGACTGTTCTCGCACGCTCGATCATGGGTTTACTTCCCAAACGCAATGTCATTCGCGAAGGTCACGTCCTCTATGAAGGTGAAGACGTCATCTCCTACAACGAAAAGCAGATGAGCAAGGTGTGGGGCGCCGAAATGGCCATGGTTTTCCAAGATCCCATGACCTCACTCAATCCCGTTATGAAGATCGGCAAGCAAATCACCGAGTCGCTTCGACATCACCTCGGAGTCGACAAAGACGAGGCCAAGGCCACGGCCGCTGCACTTCTGCGCCAGGTCGGCATCCCCGAGCCCGATCGTCGCCTCAGCGAATACCCGCATCAACTTTCCGGCGGCATGCGTCAGCGCGTCACCATCGCTATCGCTCTCGCCTGCGGACCGAAGATTCTCTTCGCCGACGAACCAACGACCGCACTCGATGTCACGGTGCAGGCACAGATACTCGACTTGCTCGATGACCTTCAGCGCGACCGGCACATGGCAATGATCCTCGTGAGCCATGACCTTGGCGTAGTCGCCTGTCGAACCGACGAGATCATGGTGATGTACGGCGGCAAGGTCGTCGAACAAGCGCCTACGACTGAGTTGTTCCGTAATGTTCGAATGCCCTACACCGAGGCACTTCTGCGCTCGATACCTCGTATCGAGAGTCCGAGTCATACGCGCCTAGAGGCGATCCCAGGCCGGCCGCCAAATCTTCTCTCACCTCCAAATGGGTGCAACTTCGCTCCTCGTTGTCGCTATGTCCAAGAAAAATGTCTTGTGGAGGAACCACCGCTCGAAAGAGAGAACGGCCACGCTTGGCGTTGCTGGTATCCGGTGGGAACCGAAGCGAATCGAGAAGCCCTTGCTCGCAATCTTGCCGCTGGCGTTCCCGTCGGCATTCCGGCGCCTGGCTCAATGTCATCAGTAGGAGATCGCTAGTGGCTGGATCGGGCACCGCTCATTTGCGAAACGCATCAGCAGCCATTCTGCGCGCGGAAAACTTGGTCGTGGAATTTCCAATCGGCTCGACAGGGTTGAAGGTCCACGCTGTAAGTGATGTCAGTTTGGATCTTCTTCCAGGCGAGACTCTCGGCCTTGTCGGTGAATCCGGATCGGGCAAGTCGACAACAGGTCGCGCCCTTATGCAGATGCCTTCGCCAACCTCTGGATCCGTCTTCCTCGAACAGAGGAACCTCACCGAATTATCCGGGTCCGATCTTCGAGAGCTTCGTCCGCAGATGCAGATGATCTTTCAGGATCCGATTTCTTCGTTGAATCCTCGACGCAAGGTGACCGACATCGTCGCCGAACCCCTTAAAATTTGGAAACGCGGAACAACAGCGGAACAGTACGAACTTGTTGACCGCACTCTTGAATCGGTCGGCATCGATCCCGAGGGCGCACGCTCTCGCCGTCCATCAGAATTCTCGGGCGGGCAGTGTCAACGAATCTGCATTGCTCGATCACTCATGCTCGAGCCGAAATTACTTATTTGCGACGAACCAGTGTCAGCCCTCGACGTGTCGGTGCAAGCCCAGATTCTCAACCTTCTTCAGGATCTAAAAGAACAACACGGTCTCACGATGCTCTTCATCGCTCATGATCTCGCCGTGGTGAAGAACGTAAGCGATCGCGTTGCCGTGATGTATCTGGGCAAACTCTGCGAGGTGGGTGACCCCGATGCCCTGTATTCGACACCGGCTCATCCGTACACCAAGACGCTTTTGGACTCAATCCCCCACCCGGATCCCGATGCACCGAAGGGCGATTTCGCAGGATTGTCAGGCGAGATCCCCTCGCCCGTAGCGCCGCCAAGTGGATGTCGCTTCCGGACCAGATGCCCGAATGCTCAAGAGTTGTGTGCACAGGTTGAACCGGTCATGACTGCTGTTGATGACGACCACTACGTGGCGTGTCACTTCCCACTGCATGGCACACCCGTCACGCTCTGAGGGCCTTCAGCGATACTCGGGGTCATCAGCCGCGGCCCAGCAATACCAAGCCGCCACGCTGCGATACGGAGCGAAACGATCGCCTAGGGGCGCAATTTCGCGTGCGGTGGGCATAACGCCTCCGTTGAATGCGCGGCCATAACCATTTCGAACCCCGTAATCGCCCGATGGCCAGACATCAAGCCTGCGAAGCGTGAACATTAAAAACATCTGCGCCGTCCACGGCCCAATCCCGCGCACGCCGACGAGGTGATCCACCACTTCATCGTCGGTTAATCGGCCAATGCGATCCAACCGGACCCGACCATCGGAGACCTGATCGGCCAGGTCGAGAAGAGACGCACACTTTGCTCCTGACAAACCTGCTTCACGCAATTGCCTAACTGGCACTGTGCGGACAGCCTCGGCCGTGAACGGACCATCGACAAGGCCCTTGACTCGAGCCCAGATCGACGCCGCGGCACGACCGTTGAGTTGCTGCGAAGCGATCGCATTCGCAAGCGATTCGAATCTTTTCGAGGCAGGGGGAGCCGCACCGATCTTCATCAAACCATGGCGAGCGACTAGGCCGCGAATGATCTTGTCGCCTCGAGCAAGCTCCTCCGAGGCGGCTTGATGCGTGAGCGGCATGAATTTGAGCCTAGGAGGTCGCTGTCTGTGGCACGATACGCCCATGGCATCCGCACCTGAATTCACAATCGACACGTCAACCATCTACCGCGTCACGATCGCGACCCCGAAGGGCGAGATCGTGATGGATCTTGATCCTCGCATCGCGCCCAAGACGGTGAACAATTTCGTCACCCTCGCTCGCTCCGGCTTCTACGACGGACTCACCTTTCATCGCGTCGTCAGTGGCTTCGTGATTCAGGGAGGATGCCCGACAGGCAACGGCACCGGTGGCCCGGGTTACAAGTTTGCCGATGAGCCAGTGCAGGGGAACTACCGCGATGGCGCCGTTGCCATGGCGAACTCCGGTCCCGATACCAACGGTTCTCAGTTCTTCATCTGCCTCGGCGACCAGCCCGGACTTCCGAAGCAGTACAGCCTTTTCGGCCACACCATTGCTGGGCTCGACGTTGTTAAGGCAATTGCAGTTGGTGACGTGATGACCACTGTGACAATCGAAGAAATAGCAATCGAGAGCTAATCGCAGTCGCCGAATCGTCAATCTTTTGTAGCGACCGAATTCGGAACGACATTCATCTTTGGCTCATAAGCATCGGCTTCTACTTCACGAGGAGCCGAGCCCAACGTTGCTCGCATGCCGTTGCGGCAATCATCACATGGCCCATAGAAGCGCGCGCTCGTGGCTAATGCACACCGGGGACACACGAAATCGAGTGGAGCGGTGTCGAAGAGGTCAGTGCCCATACCCACATCCTCGCGCAGCAACAACCGCTGCGTGTCGACAGTCAGGGAACGTAGGCACCGGTCCAGGCGAGCGCGCTAAGCGCGACCACGCCACCGGCAAGGACTGTCGTAACCACACGTTCTGACCGCTGGTGCTGTGTTGCTACAGCCAATGTGAGCGCAAGCGGGAATGCGTTGATTCCATATCGCTCAAGCGAATTGAGATTCTCAGCACCGAGGGCAGCGGTGAGCACTACCGCTGCGAAAAGACCGTAGGAAACCGGCCACCATCGGAATGTGAAAACGAGCAGAGCAATAAAGGCAAGAGCGAATGGGATGTGTAGTCCGTCGCCAAGCCGCTGTGCGCCAAACATTTGCGAAAAGCCCTCCCATATTCTCGATAATGGATTCATCGAGACGCCGCGGAGATTGTTCTGCACTGTGAATGGAAGCCAAGCGTCGCCAAATTCTTTTCCTACCCAAAAGAGATACGCCCCAGTGGCAAGAAATGGCGATGTAACTGCGGCGACGCCGAGGGCACGTTCGTTGGTCTTCGCATGCCGCCAGACTCGAGCGCACTCGATCAGTGCTGGAACTGCAAACGCGATTCCTAACGGGCGTGAGAACCCCAAAATGAGCCCTGCGACAATTGCCCATCCCCAGCGTCGCGATCGGATAGCCCAAAATCCCGCCACTGCAGCACACAGCCAAATCGATTCGGCATATCCCCATGCGAGAACAAACGCTCCGGGGAAGAGACAGACCATCCAAACTGCTCGGTTTGCGAGCTCGCGTGAGCCGCGCTCGAAGAGCACAAGGCGGCGCACCCCTATCGCCAGAAAGAGAGCAGCGATATTGGCGATCACTATGAGCGCGACATCAGCGCGCCCAAACGTGACCACCGAAAAAGCGCGCCCAAGCACGGGGAAGAGTGGGAAAAACCGAAGGCCGGCTAAATCATTCCCGTACCCATGCATCGCTATATCGCGATACCAAGTGCCGTCCCACGCTATGAGTCCCTCAGAAAGAACATTTGGCTTGTCGGTCGGAACCAGATGTTCCGATGCTGCATAGGCAACGATAAAGCCCGCCCCAATTAAGACGCGTGTCGTAAACCAAGGCAGTAGTACCTCTTTGAGATCGATTGCGTACTTCCGATACTGGGAGGTCATCGATACAGTCATGCTGGCGGCGCAAACCGCATAAGCGAAGCGTGCTCGAAGTACCGTCCACCATTCTCAGCCATCAGCAGTTGTGGCGGTCGTACCGCAGAGAGTGCGTCGATAAGCCCTGTGCATTTTCCTTCAAACGTCTTGTAGGAATCGCTCCAAACAACGAAGACTGTGCGG
>JAPLAE010000064.1 GCA_026393455.1 Actinomycetota bacterium | reverse complement strand
GCCATGAAGATCGCAGACCAAATCAGCGTGAGGATGACCCAGTGGGCGGTGTTGGCGCCAGGGCCGCCCTGCATCAGAGCGCGTGTGGCGTTCACGGTGATGCTCACCGGTTGATGCTCGGCAAACCAGCGAAGCCAAGGTGGCATTGACGATGCTGGAACAAACGCCGTTGACGCAAACGTCAACGGGAACAGAATGGGAAACGCCATCAGTTGCGCAGTCTCGCTATTCGAGGCCGAAAGTCCGATGTAGGCGAAGATCCATGAAAAAGAGAAAGCGAACAGAATCAAAAGTGCGAAGGCAACGAGATAGAGCCCGAATGACGTTCCGATCCTGAAGCCAACAGCGAAGCCAACGAGTGTGATCAGGATCATGACAAAGACATTCCGCACCGAATCAGCAATTGTGCGACCGAAGAGAACTGCACTGCGCGCCATAGGAAGAGAGCGGAATCGTTCGATGAGGCCTTTCTGCAAATCCTCGGCCAGGCCCACGCTTGTGCTCACCGATCCGAAGAGAACGGTCTGAACGAAAATTCCGGCCATGAGAAAGTTCACGTAACTCATGCCGGGGGTGGCAATCGCACCGCCAAAAACGAAGCGGAAGAGCAAAACGAACATGATCGGCTGGACACTTGAGAAAAAGAGCTGATCTGGAATGCGCAAATACGCTACGAGATTTCGCTCCGTGACAACCAAACTGTCGCTTACCGAGCGGCGCAGCTTCGAACGCTTCATCGGAGTTGCCGCTTGAGGGAGGACGGAGGTCGTCATGATTGTGCTTCTTCGAGTTCAGTACGGCGACCGGTGAGACTAAGAAACACATCGTCGAGGCTTGGCTCGCGCAACGTCATCGATGACGGGGCCATTCCAGCATCATCGAGCACGCGCAGTGCGGCCATTACCTGAGACGGACCCGAATCGATCGGAAGTTCAAGCATTGACCCATCGATAACCGGCGGTGCTGGCCAAGAACCCACAAAAAGTATCGAAGCCGAATTCGCCGAGGCTGGATCGGGGAACCCAAGGTCGAGAACCGTCTCGCCGAGAGTGGATTTCAACTCCGCTGGTGTTCCTTCAGCGATTACCGCTCCGCGGTCGACAACGACGATGTTGTCGGCGAGACGATCAGCCTCTTCGAGATATTGCGTTGTGAGCAGAACCGTCGTGCCACTAGCGACGAGATCTTCAACGATCTGCCACACAGAGTTGCGACTGTTTGGGTCGAGGCCTGTTGTGGGTTCGTCGAGAAAAAGTACCGGAGGTCGAACAACGAGAGCAGCAGCAATGTCGAGACGTCGTCGCATTCCACCTGAGTAGGTTTTCGCTGGGCGCTGAGCAGCCTCTGTGAGATCAAAATGTTCGAGCAGCTCATCGGCTACTCGATTCGCGTCTTTCCGCGAGAGCTGAAAGAGCTGACCGACCATTCGAAGGTTCTCGCGACCGGTCAGATTTTCATCGACGGCTGCGTACTGGCCAGCAAGACCAATGCTGGCTCGGACCTTGTTTGCATCTTTCACGACATCGAGTCCGTTCACTCGAGCCCAACCATCGTCTGGGACAAGCGTCGTTGTGAGAACTCGTACCGTTGTGGTCTTGCCAGCACCATTCGGCCCGAGCAAGCCCAGCACGGTTCCCTTCTCGACGGAAAAACTGACGCCGTTAAGAGCACGCACGTCACTACCAAACGTCTTTGTCAGGCCCTCGGCCTCTATCGCAGCATTCATCTGTTCATCACGGGAGATGAGGTTACCGGTCTGTCAGCGCTCGACCGACAGTTCGACAGAAGAATTCAACCAAACGTGATCTCTCTGCGAGCCATCTTCCAACCATCTTCGGTTCGAACCAGGACGTCGTGATAATGGCCAACCAATGTCACCTTGGGAGCGGTGTTGGTCTCGACGTAATAGACCCAATACGAGTCGGCGACTGCTTCGTCGTCGTTCGTGAACTCAACGGCTGTGGATGCGACGATGTGGCGCGTATTGCTGCCGGGCCCGACGCCACCTTCAGCCCGTCGAGCAAGGCTGCCTTCGAGAATGTCAGCGCGGCCATGACGAGGGGCGTTCGGCATGAGCCACTCTGCATCAACCGTGAACAACTCTGCATACTGCTCACACGAACCGAGTCCATCGGCGTACTGCGCTAAGCGCACGATCACATTTCGAACTGCCCATTCATCGGCGGCTTGCTCCCCTGGCGAACGACTTGATCCCATGATTCCTCCTTAGTGACGTGCCGAGATCATTCCACTTCCCGACGTTCAATGGCACGCCATCTGTCGGACTCTGACGTGCGAGGATGGGTCGATGGAGATATCTATCGGAATCACCCCTGGTCCGGATGCTGTTCGACTCGCACAACTCGCCGAGGATCTTGGCTATCGGCGAGCCTGGCTCTACGACTCCGCCGCCCTTTACGAAGACATCTGGATCAACATCGCCAATATCCTCAACGCGACCTCGAATCTTGATGTTGGAACCGCCGTTCTGGTACCCAACCTCCGTCACGTCATGACAACCGCATCAGCGATTGCCACTATTGAACGCATGGCGCCCGGGCGACTCATGTGTGGTTTCGGTACCGGATTCACGGCCCGAATGGTCCTCGGCAAAAAAGCACTTTCATGGTCCGCTACGCGCAGATACATCGAGACCCTTTATGCACTCCTGCAAGGTGATGTCGCTGAGATCGACGGATCGAAAATCCAGATGATTCATCGACCGTCACTCACTGCGCTGCGACCCATTGATGTTCCGCTTCTTCTTTCCGCAATGGGACCCAAGGGACTCGACATCACCGCTGAGATGATCGCGAACGGAACCTGCACCGGTTTGATTGGCGTGGCGCCTCTCGAAGGCGCATGGGGCCATCAGGTGCTGATGGTCTCCGGTTCGGTTCTCGACGAAGGCGAACTGGCGAGTTCACCGCGAGCGAAAGCCGCCATCGGACCTTGGTATGTCGTTGGCTACCACGGCTTCTGGGAGGCATTTCCCGAAGGTGTCGCCACGATGCCCGGTGGCGCCGAATGGTTGGCCGATGTTGAATCTGCTCGTCCGGAAGGCGAACGCCACCTAACGGTTCACGACGGGCACGTCACAGAGGTCGTAGGCAGAGATCTCGTCGTTCTCAATCTCGCAGCCGAAGAAACTCTTGCTGGCGTTGGATGGACAGGCACCACCTCGTCCATTCAAGAGAAACTGACTCACGCATCGAATGTTGGCGTGAAGGAAATCCTGTACACACCAGCCGGACCTGATGTTGATCGAGAAATGCGAGCATTCGCGAAAGCCTCCCTCTCCTAAATGTCAGATCAAACACACAGAGAACAATCATCCTCTACAGCAGGGTGGATCACCCTCTTTGGCGTAGTTCCAGACCACGGCCTGCATCGTCGCTCAAGCGATGTTTTCCGAGTGGTCACAGGGCTGCTGCTCTTCGCACTTGGAACCGTAGGTGCACTTTCTTATTCACATCTTGAACGATCAATACACAACGTCGTTGAAGCCCTACCTGATCCGATTCTGGCAATTGCGCGAATCGCAAACGGTGGTGGAGTCACCGCAGCGATTGTCGTGGTGTACGCGATCGCCCTGTCATCGCGCCGTATTCGATTCATCACTGGACTTTCCCTTGCCCTCGTTGGCGGCTGGCTCGTCACCCTTGGCCTTCAGCATCTGATCGACGCACCAACTGTCATCGGTGCGACCGCCAAGGGACTCTCCCACTACCCGCAGTACCCACCGGTTCGGCTCACAGTGCTCTCGACTGTTTTCTTCGTTGCCGGCCCCGAACTCACCCGTCCTTCGCGGCGGCTTATGTCAATCCTCCTCACGGTGGTCGCGATAAGTGCCGTGGCCCAGACCGCTGGATTCCCGGCGGGAGTCTTCGGTGCAATTGCACTCGGATGGGCGCTTGCTGCGGCCATTCACCTCGCCCTTGGTTCCCCCGACGGAGCCCCTGACCCTGCTGGAGTAGCCCAGGATCTGGCATCGATTGGAATCATCACAACCAAGCTCGCCGTGGGCGATGTCCAGACCTGGGGAGAAAAGGCCTACCAGGGCACCGACCAGAACGGTTCGGACCTTCTCGTTGCCGTCATCGGTCGAGACGCAACAGATGCGCAGTTGCTTACGAAGATGGGACGTTTCCTCTGGTACAAGGATTCGGGTCCAATCCTCAGTTTAAGTCGGCAGCAACAAATCGAACATCGCGCTTTTGCGCTACTTCTAGCGGAACGCGCGGGAGTGCGAGTACCCCATGTAATTACCGCAGCAACGATTGGCTCGCGAGGCGATGCCACTCTCGTCATGCATGCAAACAAGGGAACTGCCCTCGACGAGTTACAGGCCGACCAATTGACCGATTCGTTTCTAGACGACGCATGGGCACAACTCGCAATGCTCCATGCAGCAGGAATCACTCACGGAAGCATCTCAAGTAAGAGTTTTCAACAAACAACACGAGGGGCGGCCATTCGCGACCTTGCCACCGCCAACACGACACCCGATGCTGATGCTTTCTGCATTGATCGAGTCGCCCTCTTAACGTCAGTCGCTGAAGCAGCTGGTCAGCAGCGGGCAA
Source organism: Actinomycetota bacterium (assembly GCA_026393455.1). GTDB lineage: Bacteria > Actinomycetota > Acidimicrobiia > Acidimicrobiales > Acidimicrobilacustridaceae > Acidimicrobilacustris. Next base: position 10,718 of record JAPLAE010000064.1, on the reverse strand, counting down.
TCTCCGCAGCGCAACGATCCTTGGGGAACGAAGGACTCGCGGCCCTGCTCCCCTACCTGCAGACAACAGCACTTTCGCGAGTGAATCGGAATTCTGCGAACGGTCTCAAAAAGACTTGTTCTGAACTACGGAGCGCGGTGAGCTCAACAACCAACGTCGAGGCTCCCAAGCTTGAGGAACTTCGACGTGTCGCTCCGAGTTCCATTCTCATCGCAGGATTCACGATCTTTGGGATGTACCTACTGCTTGGCCAGTTTGCACACGTCCAATGGTCGACAATGTTTAACGATGCACAGTGGGTCTGGGTTCCGGTGGTCTTCGTTCTCGCGTGGGTCCCGATCGGCGGCATCGCGATGTCGCTTCTCGGTTCAGTCAGTAAACCTCTGCCGTTGCGCCCAGTGCTCATACTTGAAATCGGCACAAAGTTCACGGGACTTGCCGGGGGCGGAGTTACGACCTTTGCGCTACTCGTGCGCTTCTTCCAAAAGCAAGGACTCAAATCCGCAGTGGCGGTGACCTCGAGTCTGCTGAACTCGGCGGCTTCTGGGTTCACCGAAGTTGTGTTTCTTCTCTTCGCACTCATCTTCGGCGCGAGCTCATTTTCGTTCAGCAAAGGTGGGTCAGGCGGGTCAAGTGGGCTCTCAGGAAAAATTCTCCTCGCTGCACTTCTTTTGGCTCTTCTCGTGACAATCGTCTTTACGATTCCGAAGCTTCGCCATCGAATTAGCAACTTCCTCGTACCGCAGATTCGTGCCGCTCGGTCAAACCTTGCTGCAGTAATGAGAAATCCGCGCAAGGGTCTGCAGATGCTCGCAGGCAATGCAATCGCTCAGGTGTTCTATGCACTTGTTCTTTGGGCCGCTCTGCACGTGTACGGTCAATCACTCGGCCTCATGCAACTCATCGTGATCAATACCTTTGCTTCGATCATTGGCGGTCTGGCACCGGTCCCTGGTGGAATAGGCGTCATCGAAGCAGGCCTAATCGGCGGATTCACTGCCGCTGGTATTCCCGATCAACAGGCCATTGCAGCGACGTTCACCGCAAGAATGTTCACCGCTTACCTGCCTCCGATCTGGGGCTGGCTATCGATCAACTGGCTTCGTCATCGAGACTTCGTCTAGTCCGAGGTTTCGTCAGGTCCTTCGAAATGGCTTCGGAGCATGCCTTCAATTCGATCTAAGCGATCATCAGTGCTTCGCTCGCCATCGACAGCAGCCAACGAAGGTGCACCTAATTCCGCAGCTGAGTTGCGACGTGCTTGCGCCTGGTCCATGAAACTCGAAGCAATCTGGGCAGTGATCACTGCTGCAGTTGTGAGTCCGACAACCATGATGCCGACTGCAGCGACTCGACCAGCGTTGGTGACCGGGTAGTAGTCGCCGTATCCAACCGTAAAGACGGTGACGCAACCCCACCAGACGGCGATGCCTATTGATGTGATGTTGGCCTGCGAACTGTGGCGCTCGAATCCCCACACGATCACCATCAGGTTCACCAAAAGTACGACGGAGACGAACAGGAAATGGGCGATATTTCCCTTCTTGAACATCGCCTTGAGCAGACGGATGCTGAAAATCAGTCGAATAGCCGGAAGAAGGACCGCCAAGACGCCCACGGGATGATGAACGAAATAATGCAGCTTCTTCCGTGCCAGAACCGTCCTGACAGTCATGTCGATTGCATAAATAACCGAAACAAGGATTCGACCGGCGTACCAGAAAAACGGGTGACGCTCATCGTGGATGCCGCCGAGTGGAACCACGGTCAACCAGATTGTGAAGAGCGCCAAGAGGTCGAGTGGAACTGTCGTGCGATTGATCCATCGATCGAGCCGAGGGTTGTTTTCCTCCGACTCGACGAGATCGAGACTCTCGTTTTTTTCTTGGATCTGAGATCCTGCTTCAGCACTCACTTTTTCAGTCTCTCAGACAGCGTGTTCTTCACGCACTCTCCAATTTCTCCGCCTCGGTTTTCCACCGCGCCTGATCGACTTTGCCGTTGGCGGCACGGCCGATCGATTTAACAAACGAGAGGTGCCTCGGAATCTTGTACCCCGCCAACTTCATCCGGAGTTGTCCGATCAGGGAGTCAACATCGGCCGCCGCTCGGGGCGATAGCTCAACAAATGCGACGACTTGCTGACCGAACCGATGGTGGGGAGCGCCGACCACAACTGCGTCTTGAACCCCTGCGAGGAGCTTCAGAGCCTCCTCAACTTCCTCTGGGAAGACCTTTTCGCCGCCAGTGTTGATGCAGCCTGATCCACGTCCCAACAGCGTGACAGTTCCGTCCTCGTTCACCGTGGCGAAATCTCCGGGCGTGGTCCAACGACGGCCCCCAATCTCCCGGAATGTCTCTGCCGACTTCTCGGGATCATTGAAATAGCCGATCGGAGCCCGGCCAGCGACGGCAACCAATCCGGTTTCACCAGAACCGGAAGCAACCGGCGTTCCGTCTTCGCGGATGACCTGGGCGTTCGGTCCCAATTTAAAGCCTGCAGTTTTCGCCGTACCTCGTGAGGACGAAATCGAACGTGCCAGACCCACGGCTTCAGAAGAACCCAGCGTGTCAACGCAAAGAAGGTTTGGCGCGTGCTTGATCAGGCCATCCTTCACCGGAGCCGACCACATCACTCCAGACGACAGGATCACTTTGAGTGAAGAGATATCCCAGCGTTGAGGCTGCGCGTCAAGAGCGTCGAGAAGCGGCTTAGCGAAAGCGTCACCAACAATTGAGAGATCAGTGACGCTATGAGCCTCAACCGTGTCGAGTAACTCTTGCGGATCAAACTTGGTGTGCTCACACAGAACGACCGCGCCACCCGAATCCAAAACGGCAAAAGCCGAGAATGCCGCCGTTCCGTGCATGAGCGGAGCAGCCGGTATCACGCGTGCTCTCGATGACCCAGCGGCAGTAAGTCCCTCAGCGATGGCTTCGAGTCCCCCCTCTTCCGGATACTTAATCGTGGCACTTCTGTTGAGGACACAAAACAGGTCGTCCTGACGCCACATGACGCCTTTCGGCTGTCCGGTCGTTCCTCCCGTATAAAGAAGAAAGAGATCGTCACCACTTCGTTGAGGTGATTCGGCCGAAAGCATCGCGCCGGACGCGGCAACGTGTTCATACGGCACGGCCCAATCGGGACACTCACCAATGCCGTCATCGACCCACAGCCACAACTTCACATTTGGCACTCGGGCGCGTACTTCATTCGTGGACTCGGTGAAGGAACCGTGAAACATCACTGCTTCAACGCCTGCATCAAGCCACAGGTAAGCGAGTTCATCGGCCACGTACCGATAATTTGTATTCACGGGGACCATCGCTGCCTTATATGTGCCGAATAAGGATTCGAGGTACTCCATCGAGTTCATGAGGTACTGCGCGACTCGCGACTGGTGAGTCAGACCGGCATCGAAAAGTCCCTGTGCGATGGCCTCGGATCGGGCATCGAACTCCCCCCAGGAACGAACGGATGACCCGCGAACAAGAGCCAGAGCATCAGGCTGCACTGAAGCAATCGTTTCCCACACATCAGCGAAATTCCATGCGGTCATGAGAGTGATTCTGTCTTTCGAGGGACACAGCGACGAGGGATGCGCAGATGGTAGGTCGTCATCTTCGGGCTGAGCAGAAAAGGCGATCGCACTAGTCTTCCTGGATGGCTGAACGCATTACCGACGAGGGCGTCGACCGCTTGCGATCACGCATCGGAATCGCCCGATCCCACAGCGCACCGCCTCACTATCAAACTCCAAACGAGGACGCGTTTCGCCACGTCGCTATGGCGTGTGGCGACGATAACCCCCTCTGGTGCAATCCCGATTACGGAGTGACCACTCGCTGGGGCGGACCAATTGCGTCGCCACAGCTCGTCGGCGGAGACACCCTGATCGGCGAAGACGAGATCACTCGCCTACCCGACAATCAAAAAGAACTCATGAAGGGCGACCCACTCGGCGGAGTTCACGCCTTCTATTCCGGGAGTTTCCGAGAATGGTGGAACCCATTACATCCGGGCGTACGCGTGGTTCGACGCAACGCTCTCATTGGAGTCCACGACAAGATCGGTGAGTTTGCAGGACGCGCTGTTCACGAGTGGTTTGGCGAAGTTTTCGCTGTCGCCGGAGGTCCAGTGCTTTCTGGCCAGTACCGCCTCATGATCCGGGCCGAACGCGAGAAGGCGATCGAGCGCAAAGTAAACGATGCCATTGAGATTGTCCCGTACACCGACGATGAGATTGCTGCCATCAGCGAACAGATAGGCCAAGAACGATCACGACGTCGGGGCGCAACTCCTCGATACTGGGAAGATGTGGAAGTAGGCGACGACATCGGCTCACTCGTAAAAGGGCCGCTTCGGGTCACAGACATGGTGGTGTGGCACACAGGGATGGGGATGGGTCTCTACGGAGTGGCCGCTTTGCGGTTGGCCGATGATCAGCGGAAACGTATGCCGAAATTCTTCAAGCCTGACTCCCTCAATATCCCCGATGTTCAACAGCGTGTTCATTGGGATGCCGAATGGGCCCGTAACGCCGGCAACCCCGCTTCCTATGACTACGGGCGAATGCGCGAAACATGGCTCATTCACCTCTGCACCGATTGGATGGGTGACGATGCGTGGCTCTGGAAACTCGATTGCCAATTTCGTAAGTTCAACTATGTCGGCGATACCCACTGGATGCGAGGAACCGTTGCGAAGAAGTACCTCGCTGACGGAGACAGGCCTGCTGTCGATTTAGAGATTTGGGGTGAGAACCAAAGAGGCGAGCGAACGACTCCTGGCCACGCCACGATCCTGCTGCCTTCTCGCGAATTCGGTGAGGCACGTCTACCCGACGCTCCGGGTGGCGCCAGCAACTGTCAAGAGTTGCTTGATGCTCTTGCCAGTCGATTTGCGGACGACAACGACTCGTAGCCCCGCCGGACTACGAGTCAATTTGTTCGTTTAACCAGAGATCGATCAGTTCACGTCGAAGAAGCTTGCCAACCTCGCTTCTCGGTAGTTGGTCTATCGATCGAAAGGCCACGGGAATCTTGTAGGCGACGAGATGGGTGCGACAGTGCTCGATAAGAACTTCCTCGGTGAACTTGTCTCCGACGATGAAGGCAACGGGAACTTCTCCAAGACGATCATCAGGAACCCCAACGACCGCTGCGTCGGTAACTGACGAATGAAGCCTCAGTACTTCTTCAACGGAATCGGGGAAGACCTTGTTTCCGCCACGATTGATCAAATCGCTGACTCTTCCATCGATCCAAACAAAACCGTCTTCATCAACTGATGCGATATCGCCGGTATCGATAAAACCATCCTCGTCTCGCCGATCATCGATTCCGACCGCAGCGTTCGGAGGACGGACTAGAAGGTGACCGTCGGCGTCGATTCGAATAGCAACTCCCGGTAGCGGTCGACCCGCTGCTCCAACCTTTTCAGGATGTTCCTTTGAGTCGGCTGCAGTCCATCCGATCACTTCGCCCATCTCGGCCTGGCCGTAGCTATTGAGAACAAAGCAGCCGAACCGTTCGGTAAACCGACGAGCATTCAGGGGTGACAATGGCGCTGTAATTGATCGCACGTATTTCAATGGCGCTAGTGATTCCACATCTGAATCAGTCAGCATGACCATCGCTGCCGGCGGCAGCACAGTCGAGCGAATCTGAAATCGGGCAACGAGATCAGCAAACACTTGTGGCGCGAAGCGGTCCATCATCACCACTGGGGCTCCGGCCCGCAGCCCGAAGAGGCAGTTGTAAAGACCAGCGTTCAGCGCCATCGAAACTGGGATCAGGTTCGGTGTCGGTGGGCCCGAACGCTCTCCCTTGCCACGAAGCGGACCGAGAACCCGGTCCAGAAGTTCGAGATACGCAGTGTGGGTGTGGAGAATGGGTTTGGGCGTACCGGTTGTGCCCGAGGTCCAGATGATGAATGCAACGTCGTCGGGATACACAGTCGTGCCGTTCAGCAAACGAGCTCCGTCGATCCCTATGAATACAGCAGCACCCGTCTCACTCAGGATGGATTCGATTTCCGGGTCGGTAAGACGCTCGTTGATCGGTACATGAACCGCTCCACGAGTCCAGATTGCGACCATGGTGCAAAGTAATTCCGGGCCATTTGGGAGCTGCACCGCCACTGCTTGACCTGTTTCGATTTCGAGTGTCGAAGCAATTTCTGCCACCCGTTGGCGTGCTTGACCAAGTGTCTTCGACTCGGTTCCCGAGAACAGCACATCTTGCGATTCAGAAAACGGATGCTGCAGAAGGAGTTCCTCGAGTCCCATGTCGAAACTCAGACGATCGCTGTCATGGAAGCAGACGTCATTCGCCGGGAGTGGCCCAGTTGGCTTCGCGCTTTTCCGCAAAGGCTCGGGGACCCTCTTCCTGATCCGGATGACCCCACATCGAGACAAGATCTACAGAACCAGCGCGACACGCATCAGTGAGCCCAAGTTCGAGTGCACGCCACAACGCTTTCTTGCTTGCCGCCATCGCTGCCGGAGAATTCCGAGCAATCTTCTCCGCCAACTCCTGAGCAACCTCACGTAAACGCTCAGGGGGATCAACGACCTCACTGATCATCCCCAACTCATAGGCCCTCTGTGCAGACATCCGCTCATACCGGCCCGTCAACGCCATACGCATCACCGCTTCAAAAGGCATCTTGCGCAAGAGCCCGATCGCTTCAACGGCAACCACCTGTCCAACCGAAACGTGCGGGTCGAAAAATTGTGCGTCAGAAGATGCAATGACGATGTCAGCATCGGCGACCCAGTGGAATGCTCCGCCCGCACACAGACCATTAACGGCCGTAATCACGGGCTTTGTCACGCCTTGATGCCAAGCGGTGAAGTGAAGATCAAAGTTTTCGAGAGAGTCTCGGTAACGCTCCATGCCGATGCCATCAGATGCGATTTCGGAGACATCAACGCCTGTCTGAAATGCGCGACCTTCCCCAGTGTGAACGATCACGCGCACTTCAGGGTCTGCCTCTAGTTCGAGCCACGCCACGGCGAATTCATCACGCATCGCGTTGGTCATGGCATTGAGTTGTTCTGGTCGATTATTAATCAACCAGCCCACCGGCCCATGACGCTCGACTTTCAGAGTCGTGAAGTTTGTGAATGTTGAATCCGCCATCTATTCGACTTCTTTCGGAGCAGGAGTTTCAATCGTCCATTGGGGTTCTCGCTTTTCCGCGAAGGCTCGGGGACCCTCTTCCTGATCAGGATGACCCCACATCGAGACGAGGTCTACAGAACCAGCGCGACACGCATCAGTGAGCCCAAGTTCGAGTGCACGCCACAACGCCTTCTTGCTTGCCGCCATCGCTGCCGGAGAATTCCGAGCAATCTTCTCCGCCAACTCCTGAGCAACCTCACGTAAACGCTCAGGGGGATCAACGACCTCACTGATCATCCCCAACTCATAAGCCCTCTGTGCAGACATCCGCTCATACCGACCCGTCAACGCCATACGCATCACCGCTTCAAAAGGCATCTTGCGGGTGAGCCCGATCGCTTCATAGGCAGTCACTTGGCCAATTGAAACATGGGGGTCCAGGAAAGCAGCGTTTGACGAAGCAATGACGATGTCGGCATCGGCGACGAAGTGCAGTCCTCCTCCAGCACAAAGCCCATTGACAGCGCAGATGACTGGTTTCGAAACAGAGTTGTGCCAGGCGGTTAGCCGCAGTTCTGCGTCACGCGTCCGTCGAGACTGCTCCCGCAAGGCGTCTCGATCCTTCGCTAACTGAACTACGTCGAGTCCGGTTTGAAAATGCTTGCCGTTTCCGGTGTTGACAATGACACGAACGCTGGGATCCCTCTCGAGCTCATTCCAAGCTGCTTCGAGTTCGTCCAGCATCGTCGCATCCATAGCATTTGCCGAGTCGGGCCTATTAAAAATGAGCCAACCGACATGCCCTTGGCGCTCGACTTCTAGAGTTGCGTACATGCCATCAACTCCGCGGCACGTCACGCCAGGGCGTGCTGTTCCAAGGATCAGGCTCACGTGGAAGGCCTAGGACCCGCTCGCCCAGAATGTTCTTATTGACTTCGGTCGTGCCGCCTTCAATTGTGTTCGCCCGACTGCGGAGCATCCCCTTCACCTCACGGGGAAGACCAGAGGCGTAGCGTTCAGGTCCATGATTGCTGGTCAGACCAGATGCTTCCCATGCGACGGCGGCACTGCCGAGCAATTCAGTTGCGAGCAATTGGACTCGTTGATTCAGTGAGCCTTGGTGAACTTTGCCGATTGAACTTTCGGGACCTGGTGAACGCCCAGCTTTGAGCCCTGCACGAACACGCTGATTCGTCCAACCCCGAATACGTTCCTCGCTGAGAAGCCGCATGATCGATTGTCGAACGATTGGATCGCCCCAACCGTTGGCACTGCCTGTTGCATCGTTCGCCTTCGCCAATGCGATAAGCGACTCTGCCCCCGAGCCACCTATTCGGTCAACGCCACCGGATCCGGAACCTGACACCATCTGGCGTTCCCCGGAAAGGGTTGCATTTGCTACGGCCCAACCTTTGCCAATGTCACCGACACGATTGAAGTCAGGAACCCGAACTTCATTGAGGAATGTCTCATTGAAATCAATCTCACCGGTGATGTGGCGTAATGCACGAACCTCGACACCAGGTTGCCGCAGGTCGACAAGAAAATACGTAATTCCCTGGCGCTTCGGTTGATCTGGGTCGGTACGAGCGAGAAGGACACCGAAATCCGAGAGATGAGCCCACGTGCTCCAGACCTTCTGTCCTGTGAGCAACCAATCATCACCGTCACGCTCGGCGCGAGTCGCCAACGATGCGAGATCGGAGCCAGCCCCGGGCTCGCTAAAAAGTTGGCACCAGACTTCTTCATTGCGGACCATTGGTGGAAGAAACCGCAGACGCTGCTGCTCGGTTCCGTGCGCGAAGAGCGCTGGCGCTGCCAGATTGAGTCCAAGGGGATTGAGGCGTCCAAGGTTGTAGGGCGCGAGTTCAGCCTCTACTGCTCGGGCAACGTCTGGGGCGAGGTCGAGTCCGCCGTAGACCAATGGCCACGTCGCAACCGCGAGACCGGATCTCGCAAATGTCGGGTACCAAGCTTCGTAGTCTGCAAATTTCCGAATCTTGCGAATCGCAGAAGCGCCGCCGCTTTGCCCTGCCTCACGCCACTCGAGGGGAACGCTTTGTTCGATCCATTGACGAACCGATTGGATCGCTTCGTCAATAGCTGCGCCAGGGTGCATTGCGAGTTCAGCGTGGTTCAGATCATCGGAGAACGGCAACGCGATCACCGACCCTTGAAATCGGGATCGCGTTTCTCTCTGAATGCAGCGAGTCCCTCTTTGAAGTCATCACTCCGTGAGGACAGTTCGAGCGAGAATGCTTCGGCCTGCAACTGCGAGTCAAGCGTCGTAACTGACGATGCATCCAACAATGATTTTGTTAGTCCAATCGCGACAGTCGGCGCAGCAGCCAAGGTCGCTACGAGTTCTGCGCTTTTCTTGCCGAGTTCGTCGGACTGAACCGATGAATGAATCATCGACCACTCGGCAGCTTCGGATCCCGACACCACCCGGCCCAGAAGAAGCATGTCTCTTGCGCGAACCTCCCCGATACGTCGGGGTAAGAGCCATGTAGAGGCGCTGTCTGGCGTAAATCCACGTCCGAGAAAGGGCGCCCAGAATTTTGCGTCACTCGCAGCAATGGTGAAGTCCGCAGCCAGAGCGAGTGACAAACCGATTCCGGCTGCCCACCCTTGTACTTCGCACACAATCGGGGTTTGCGTCCGCACCATGAGTGAAATCAGCCGATTCGCCTGGTTCGGCAACCGCCGCTGAATACTTCCGACTCGCGGTCGGGTTCCCCCGGGCGCATTGCGAGCGACAATGTCGAACCCGGAACAGAAATCATTGCCGGAACTGCCAAGGACAATGACCCGCACCGACTCATCGTTTCCTGCGGCGACGAGCTCATCGATCAGTGCAGACACAATGTCGTCTGTCAATGCGTTTCGCTTTTCCGGCCGATCAATGGTGAGGCGGAGCACACCGGAACGACGCCCTGCGAGCAGCCCCGGAATGTTCAAGTCCCCCTCTTCCATACCGCTAGGTTCTCTCGGCGGCAATGATCGGATCTCGCACAGGTCCATGAGGGAGACAGCGTGAACGATCGTGTGTACACCCACGAGTTCATCGACATCATCGGATCAAACCGCGCGAACTACATGCACCACATGACGGCGAACTGGTGCCCCATGGCTCGTGACGACCGTGGCCAGTTGTGCTTCGGCGTCTGGGGCGCCGTTGGCACAACCACGAGGTGGCCCCGGGTTGTGAACATGTGGGAAGAAAATGGACTTCACGGATTAGCAGAGGCTCTCGGTCATGAACTTGGCGCGCCTTCGCTTCAAGACGCAAAGCTCGAATCTTGGTGGAATGAAGCAGCGAATTTTCGTTCCGGTGGTTTTGACCGTGTGTTGATCCCCGCCCCGTGGACCCGCACCGTTGAGGAACTCTGCGCCGATGGCGTGCGAGGCGTCGCCTATGCCCACGACACATTTCAACTACCACCTGGTGGAGCTGATGATTTCCTTTCTCGTGTCCGTGATGTCGCTATCGATGCGCATGGACAATTTGGATGGGAACTCGTCGGTGCCTTCAAGACTTCTCTGCGACGTGATGATGAATGCATCGTCATCTGGGCTATTCCGGAATG
>JAPLAE010000020.1 GCA_026393455.1 Actinomycetota bacterium | reverse complement strand
ATTTCTGAGATTCGTGAGATGTATTCGGTCCCCGATCCGTCGACGCCATTTCCACCCTTCATCAATTAATTCGGACGAAGTGCAAAACGAGCGAAGGCCCCGCCGAGGCGGGGCCTTCGTCTTGTACATCTGAAGATGATTACGAGAGACGCTCGATAATCATTGCCATGCCTTGGCCGCCACCGATGCACATGGACTCCATGCCGATGGTGCCGCCAGTGTCCTCAAGGCCATTGAGGAGCGTGGCCATGATGCGGGCACCGCTCATGCCGAAGGGATGGCCGAGTGCAATTGCGCCGCCGTTCACGTTGAGTTTGTCCCAACTGATACCGAGGTGCTTGGCCGACGGAACAACCTGCGCAGCAAATGCTTCGTTGATCTCGACGAGGTCGATGTCGCTGATGCTCATTCCGGCGCGAGCCATGGCCTGACGGCAGGCTTCGACAGGGCCGAGGCCCATGATTTCGGGATTGAGTGCGCTGACGCCCGAGGAAATGATGCGAGCGATAGGAGTGAGGCCGAGTTCCTTGGCCTTGGTTTCGCTCATAACGATGACAGCAGCAGCGCCGTCATTGAGCGGGCAAGCGTTGCCGGCGGTGACAGTTCCGTCTGGACGGAACACGGGCTTTAGCTCACTGAGCTTTTCCTTGGTCGTTCCGGCGCGGATGCAGTCGTCCTGTTTGACGACAACCGGATTGCCATCAGCATCGACGGTATGAATTGGCGTGATTTCGCGTTCAAAGAAGCCGCGCTCAAGGGCTGCAGTTGCACGCTGTTGTGATTGTGCTGCGAATTCGTCCTGCTCTTCGCGTGAAACGTTTTCGAACTGAGCAACATTCTCTGCGGTCTGACCCATGCCGAGGTAGTAGTCGGAGATGCCAGCGGCGAACGGCGCCCAAACTGGAGCACCACCAGTTGCACGCTCGGCGGTGCGAGCTTCCGCAGCACTCATGAGCGGGTTATGCGTGCCGGGAAGACCATCGGACATTCCGAGACCGAACTGGCTCACGGTTTCAACGCCAGCGGAGACGAAGATGTCACCCTCGCCAGCCTTGATCGCGTGTGCGGCCATCCGAATGGTCTGGAGTGACGACGAGCAGTAACGGTTAACAGTGACGCCGGGGATGTGGCCCATGCCGGCAAGTTCGGAAACAACGCGAGCGATGTTGTAGCCCTGTGTGCCTGCAGGCTGTGCGCAGCCAAGCATGATGTCTTCGACAAGTGTTGGGTCGAGAGAGGGGACCTTGTCGAGAGCAGCGCGAATGATCGTGGCGGCGAGATCGTCAGGGCGAACCTGGGTGAGTGAACCCTTATGGGCACGACCGATTGGTGAACGGGCGGTCGAAACGATGACTGCTTCGGGCATGACAGCTCCTTGGTGCACAGAACGCCGGACGGTTCCGGCGGGGCGGGCCAGACTGCACCCTTGGTCGGCATTGTCTATCGCAAGGAACCTACTGAGCGGTAACTACAGGCGATAAGGCGTGCGGGACGCGTGGTCGTGGGGTAGAACCGTCCTCTTCCTTCTCCCCGAAAGGCCTTGTCCGCTCCGAGCGGGCGAAGGGCCAAGGTGAATCACATGGCACTTGATCTGCGAACTCTGATTGACCCGAACACCACAGCGGTGGTGACCTCTGAATGCCAGAACGGGGTGCTTGGCCCTGAAACCTCGCTGCCAGAGTTGGCCGACGCCGCCCGTGTCCAGGCGATTCCGAATGGGGCCCGGTTGCTGCATGCCGCCAGAGTCGCTGGTGTGCAGGTTGTGCACGCGGTGTTTTGGCGTCGTCCCGACTATCGCGGTGGCAACACCAATGGCCGATTGTTCGTTGCCATGCAGAAACATGGAGCAGTTGCCATGGAGCCGGGTAGCCATCTCGCAATGCCGATCGACGAATTTTCTCATTCTCCTAACGATCTGATTCTCGGTCGTTACCACGGGCTTGATCCCATCGGAGGCACCGATCTTGATCCAGTTCTGCGCAACCTGGGAATTCAAACCGTTGTCGTCATTGGCGTATCGGTGAACGTCGCGCTTATGGGACTTTCGATCGGATTGGTCAACAACGGCTATCAGGTTGTTATCCCACGCGATGCCGTTGCGGGTGTTCCTGCGGACTATTCCGAAACGTTGCTCGACAACACCTATCAAATGATTTCGACGGTGGTCACCACCGACGATGTCATCAACGCATGGTCGTGAGTCTGAACCTGTGTAAGGCGGAGGCGTGACCGTTCAGCCGAGTCCAGACGCAGACCGTCAACTTGGGCGTCGAGGTGAAGCAACGCGGCAGCGTTTTCTCAGCGCTATCGCTGAGCTTCTCGAAGAAGGCACGTATCGGGAATTGACCGTGGTTGACGTTGCGCGTCGAGCGGGAACTTCGCCGGCGACGTTCTACCAATACTTCGCGACTGCAGAAGATGCTGTGCTTTCGCTTGCTGGTTCGACAGTTGATGTTGCCGGTCCGGAGCTTGCAGCACTGATCGAAGCTCGTGATTGGACCGATGCTCACGGGTCGGATGCATCGCTCAGCGTCGCTGATGCCTTCATCGCGTTGTGGGAACGTCACCGTTCGATTTTGCGAGTGATTGATCTCGCAACCGATGAAGGAGACCAAAGATTTCGCGACGTACGCACGCGGTTGCTCGGTGCTCCCGCTGAAGCATTTGTTGTGGTCTTGCGCAATCGACCTGATCGCCAGGTCGTCGATCCGCTGGCTGACGCTGGAGTGCTGGTGTCGATGTTGGCTCACGTCTCTGCCCACATTGAAGGATTGCAGTCGTGGGGCGCAGATCGTGACGAGTTGCGACGGAGCATGGCTCGAGTCGTATTTCTGACGCTGACTGGTCAATCGTCGCCGGGGGATTGACTGTCGGGCGATTGGGCGGTGTCAGACCGAGCTCGATCGGCGATTGACCCCCGTCGAAACAGCGCCCAAAGGCAAAGCCCTGAAGCGGCCGCGATGGCGACGGCTATGAGCGGCCACGGCGCAGACGAGGCGGTGAGCGCGTCGGCGAAGAGGTTCATAGCAATACGCTAGAGGCGCTGTGCTGGTCATAGTGACGCGTGGCCGGTACCTTGCGAACGCACGACTTTGCGAACCCGTCGATCTGAGGCAGCACGATGAAGATTTCTGTTGGACTTCCAACCCACCATGTAGATTCCCCCAACGAATGGTGCTCGGCGAAGGCCATTACCGAAATGGCTCAGGCAACAGAGACTGCGGGTGCCGACGCGGTGTTCGTAACCGATCATCCAGCTCCCGATCTGACCTTTATGGCCAGAGGCGGTCACCACGCTCTTGATCCGTTCGTTGCGCTGACGGTGGCTTCGACGGCGACAACCGCACTTCGACTTCACTTCAATCTGGCAATCCTCGCCTATCGCAATCCGTTTACTACTGCGAAAGCGATTGCAACCCTCGATGTCATTTCTAATGGTCGAGTCATTCTCGGAACCGGTGCCGGGTACCTTGCCCCCGAGTTCGCTGCAGTTGGTGGCGACTTCGATCAACGTAACGATGTGACCGACGAATCCATTCGGGCGATGAAGGCAATTTGGTCGGGTGAACCAGTGACCATGAGCGGACTGCACTTCGACGCTGTCGAGACGATCGCGTTGCCGTTGCCTGTGCAACAACCAGCGCCACCGATTTGGATCGGCGGCAACTCAAATCGCGCCATCCGCCGCTCGGTTGAACTGGCCGACGGTTGGAATCCGATGCCCAGTCCCGCGCGGGCAAGTCGGATGCTGCGCACGCCGCCAATCGAAACGATCGATGACCTTGCCCGTCGGATCGGCGATCTCCACGCGGCTTCGGAAAAGGCGGGGCGGGAGATTCCACCTGAGGTGATTTTCACTCCGATCGGTTATGACCTCTTCAGCGGATCGTTCCCCAATGCGACGCAGTTTGTTGACGATATTGCGGCGTATTCGGCAATTGGCGTGAGCGCACTCACGATCAACCTCCCGGGAACCACGCGCTCTGAATGGATCGAAAGTGTTGCTTGGTTGGGTGCAGAAGTTATCGCCAACATTGATTCGTGATCGTCGGTGACCAACGAAGCGGCGACGACATCGAGCGAAATTGATCAAGCAGTTGCGGTGTTACGCGCTGGTGGACTTGTGGCGTTTCCGACCGAGACGGTCTACGGACTAGGTGCCGATGCTTCGAATGATGTGGCAGTAGCGCGCGTGTTTTCGGTGAAAGGTCGTCCGACCGATCACCCGCTTATTGTTCATCTCGCCGACGCCGAGCAACTTGATGATTGGGCGGCCGAGGTCACTCCCACCGCCCGCCTCTTGGCCGATGCGTTCTGGCCCGGACCACTCACGCTTCTTGTTGAGCGGTCATCGTCGGTCTCGCTTGCGGTCACCGGTGGTCGATCAACCGTTGGACTTCGCGTTCCTGATCACACCGTCGCCCTTGAACTTCTTCGAGCGTTTGGTGGGGGAATTGCTGCTCCATCGGCAAATCGTTTCGGTCGGGTAAGTCCTACGACTGCTGCTCATGTCGTGGCCGATCTCGGTGACGACGTAGATCTCGTTCTTGATGGAGGCGCTTGTCGCGTGGGAGTTGAGTCAACGATCGTCGATCTCACAAGAGAAGTTCCTGTCGTGCTTCGGACGGGTGGCATTTCACTCGACCGGTTGGAAGAAGTGCTCGGTCATGTTGTTGAGGTGCACGTCAGCGCGGAACCTTCAAAGGGTGGAGCGCGCGCTCCGGGGATGCTCGAAGCACATTACGCGCCCGAAGCTCGCATCGTTCTTTCGAGCGAACACGATGTGATTGATGCGGTGAACGATGCGCTGGCGTCGTCGACTGGTCGAGTCGGTCTCTTGGCCGCAACTGTCCTCATCGGATTACCAGAAGATGTCGTTGAACTTGAACCCGCAGGGACTGCCGATGACTATGCCGCAGTTCTCTATTCGCGACTTCGTCAAGCAGACAGACTTGGCCTGTCAGTTCTTGTTTGCGTACCGCCACCGAATGTTGGTCTTGGACTCGCAGTGAACGATCGATTGCGGCGCGCCGCTGCGTCGTCGCGTTAATGATCGCCGTCAAACAACAGTGACTGTTCGTTTGTGCCAGCCGGTGTAGCCGTCGATAGGACGAGGGGTGGGTTCGCCCGTTTGCACCTGACCGTCGGCGGAATGGCATCGCACCGCGATCTCATGGCTTCCTTTGGTTGCGTCCCAGTCGTAGTACCACTGGCGCCACATGCCACCGGAAATCGAATCGCCCAACTCTGCTTTGCGCCACTCGCCGTTGATCTGAACATCAACCTGAGAAACGCCTGAGTTAGGTGCCCATGCAACACCAGCGATGGTGACGATCCCTTCGGCGGGTTTGGTCTCTTCTTGTGGAACATCGATTCGAGACGACAGCTTGATTGGACCGTTCTTGGCCCAGCCTTGATCGATCCAGTAGCCATTGACCTCGTTCCATCCAGTGAGTTGGATCGAATCGAGCCATTTGGTCGAGGACACATAGCCGTAAAGTCCTTCGACGATCAGCCTTGCTGGGAATCCGTTTTGTCGCGGAAGCGGAACGCCATTCATCCCGATGGCAACGAGTGCGGAGCGACCGTCGTAAGCGGCCGCAGTGGGAAAGCCTGCGGTGAATCCATCGACGGAAATTCCCAGAACCTGTTCGCCCGCAGGATCGACGCCGGCACGATCGAGGAGCGTCCTTAATTCGACGCCTTGCCAAACGGCGGTGCCGATGAGGTCATCGCCGACTCGGTTGGAAACACACGCAAGCGTGACGGGAGCTTCGACCTGTTCCATTGCGAGTAATTCCTCGTAACTGATCGACAACGGCGTGCGAACTTTTCCTTTGATTTTGAGGCGCCATGTAGTGAGGTCAACGTTTGGAACGCTGAATGCCGTATCGATACGGAAGAATTCCGCGTTGGGAGTGATAAGCGGTGTGAGCCCGTTGATCTCGAGATCAGTTACCGACGACAACGATCGAGTTTGCGCGGGCAGCGTGCTGGCAGGCGATGGCAGTGTTGCCCCAGGAGCCGCTCCGAGCCCCGTGGTGCTCTTTGCGCCACCTGAGGTGAGGGCCTTGGTGCCAACAGCGGCGACTGCGGCCCCAGCGGCAGCGATA
Source organism: Actinomycetota bacterium (assembly GCA_026393455.1). Classification (GTDB taxonomy): domain Bacteria; phylum Actinomycetota; class Acidimicrobiia; order Acidimicrobiales; family Acidimicrobilacustridaceae; genus Acidimicrobilacustris. The sequence continues at coordinate 17,679 of JAPLAE010000020.1, read as the reverse complement.
CCTGTCCATCGGAGGAACGAGCGTCGGGTGCCCGCCACGCGCTTATTGGATCGTGGTGGCGAAGGTGATGGGCCGTCGGGTTGGTGCTCGTCCATTTGATTAGTCAACCGCGTGCGGGGTGGTTCGCGATGGTCAGGGGGTAGAAGGGCCTCGGCTGGGCCGCCGACTGGCTCCCTACCGACCGGTCGGTAGGCTACGGTTTGCCGCTCGCGCACCCTCCGAAAGTTCCATCCCGTTTCTTGCAGATGGATCCGCTTTGGTTGGCTAGTTCTGGCGGTGGCGTGCGTTCATAAGGCGAACGGTGCCGGTCTTTGAACGGATCACGAGCGACTGGGTCGAGACGAAACCAGCGCTGACGTGGACTCCCTTTAGGAGTTCGCCATCGGTAATGCCGGTTGCGGCGAAGAAACAATTGTCGCCAGCAACAAGGTCATCGGTGCTCAGCACCTTGTTGAGGTCGTAGCCGGCGGCGATTGCTGCTGCTCGCTCTTGGTCATTTCGCGGCCACAAGCGGCCTTGAAGTTCGCCACCCATTCCCTTGAGTGCGGCTGCGGCGATAACGCCTTCTGGAGTTCCGCCAATTCCGAACATGATGTCGGCGCCTGAATCGGGCCACGCCGTGGTGATTGCGCCGGCAACATCGCCATCGGGGATGAGACGGATACGAGCGCCTGCTTCACGGATCTCAGCAACGAGGTCGTCGTGACGATCACGGTCGAGAACTACCGCAGTGACGTCGCGAATGTCAATGCGCTTTGCTTTGGCAACAGCCTTGAGGTTCTCTGTGGCGGAGAGTTCGATGCTGCAGAGCCCGACGAGTTCAGGGCCCACGGCAAGCTTGTCCATGTAGACACACGGACCAGGATCAAACATCGAACCCTTTTCCGACAGAGCAATCACGGCGAGTGCATTGCCGCGTCCCTTGGACGTGAGGGTCGTGCCATCGATTGGATCGACGGCGATGTCGCATTCGGGGGGAGAACCATCGCCGATGCGCTCGCCGTTGTAGAGCATTGGGGCTTCGTCTTTTTCGCCTTCGCCGATGATGACGGTGCCATCCATCGAAACGGTGCGGAGGGCGAGGCGCATGGCATCGACGGCCGCGCCATCGGCGCCTTCCTTGTCGCCACGGCCCATCCAGCGGCTCGCAGCGAGGGCGGCGGCTTCGGTCACGCGAACAAGATCGAGGGCAATGTTGCGGTCAAGAGGAACGTCGGTCATGAGCGGAAACGATACCGCATAGGTTCCTCCCGACCGGATCGTCAGGCAGGCATGGCGATACCCTCGTCTCGTGGTGGCGCTTGCTGAACTTGAAATCTTCTGTTCCCGGCCCCATGCGCCCACTCGCCGCGTGGCGCTGGGCCAAAGCCATTTGCCTTGCGAACCGACCCCGGGCTTTGGAGGGGTGCTGCTTGGCGGAGTTGTCGCCCGATTTGTCGCTGAGATTGACGAAGAGTTGATTCCCGACGTCAAGGCGCTCACCCACGAACTCGAAACCGGGCGACGTGTCCCGCAGCCTCGCCTTCGATTTCGGTTGCAGGTCGACACTGTCGGGCTTGACGCTGTTTCTCATCGACTAGTCGGGAATGGCGATGTACTCGCATTCGAGTTCGATGACCGGGGTGCACCAGAGCAGCAGATCCTCGGAGCGGTCTACGCGGCCGCGGCGCTCACACCGTCTTTGCGACGACCGATCATGACGATCATTCGTCGAGCCATTACTTGGGGAGGACCAATTGGTCCCGAATTGATTGCATCTTTGAGTGGCTTTCGTGGTGCAGTTCTTGGTTCGCGTCGTGCCGTTGGCGATCCGGTGCAGTGGGCATTGAGCTGCCTCGGACTCCCGATAGCAACATCAGCACCTTCGCCAAAAGATGTGCAGCGAAATTATCGCGAGCGATTGCGCGAGGTGCATCCCGATCACGGTGCGGAAGTTGAGGGCGCGGCGCAACGCATCGCAGAACTCTCGGAAGCCCGACGAATTCTGATCGGACGATGAGCACCGCAGGAGCGTTTCTCTTGGCACCCGGCGCTGGTGCTGACCGCAACCACCACACGCTGTGTGCAGTGGCCGATGCGATGGCCTCGTTGCCGTTCGTTCGGCACACCTGCTGAATTCAAAAAACACCTCAAAGCGATTCCCGGAGATGTCACGTGGCTCACTGTGCCGGGTGCGCACGATCCGCGGGGTTGAGATCCTCGAGCTCGCGTCGAGCAGTTTCCGGAAACCAGAACATCACGACGAGAACGAGAAGGGCCGGTGCAATTGCCACGATTGCCATTGCTTGGCCGATGCCGCCGACGCGGTCAGCAAGCCAGCCCACGATGAGCAATCCGAGGCTGCTGCCGGCAACGGCGACAACCTGAAGGCCTCCATTGGCAGTACCGCGTTGACTCGTGGGGAAGAGTTCTGGTCCGTACACGGCAAGAGCAGGAATGGCGATTGCCCCGATCACGGCGGCTGCGACGGAGGCGAGCCAAAGCGGCCACCCCCATGACAAATACGAGATCACCGTGAAAAGCACACCGCCGGCGATGCCGATTGCTCCGATGATTCGTCGGCCATGTTTGTCGGCCAATTTTCCGCCGACGACTATGCCGATACCTCCGGGAGTGTTTGTCGCGAGAACGAAGACAGCGATCAGAATTCCCGAAAACCCGCGTTCTGTTCGCAGAAACTCATTGAGAAATTGTGCGGCGGGAGCGAGAAAGAGCGACCAGAGGAAGGCGCCAATCGCCAACATCGCGAATCGATGCCAATTGATTCGATCAGTAACTCGAGCACTGTTATCGGTTGCTTTACGGAGTCGCCGCGACTCGAACCGTTTGGTCTCCGGCAAACGTCGCGCTATCCGCAGGCACGGATAAATGGCGAGAAGTGGCACGAGGTAGGCGATTCGCCATGCGCCGAGCGCGCTGTCGACGTAAAGGAGATTTAGGACACACATGCCCGCTCCCAGCGCGGCGGTCATCGTGACAACAGAAACGGCAAAGGCGCGGGTGCCTGCGGGCATTTCTTCAGCGGCAACGACGGCGATGAGAATTACGACGACCGTTGAAAGCGCCCGAGCGAAGGTTTGAGACGTCCCGAGCCAAATCATTCCCGTTGATGCAGCACCGAGTGCCGTGATTGCGCATGAGCCAACAAGGCAGGTGACCAAAACCCGCCGCCGACCGTGCGTATCGGCCATGGCCACAATCCCAAGAGAGAGCAGTACGCCCACACGCACGATTGCGAGGAGCGTTCCCTGTTCACCCGTACCTGCACCAAATTGATCGGCAGCGTAGGTGAGCGTCTGAGTGATCAGTGTTCCTAAGTAGCCACTGATGACCGCGAACACACAGAGAACGGAAAGCACAGTTGCAGCGCGCGCATCAAGTGCTTCTGGAGGTGCCCACCATGGTTGATGTCCTCCTGGTCGCGGGGCGCGACGCAGGTGATGGCGAAGTGCAGGTCGAAAGAGAACTCCCCAAAACGGAACTGCGAGCCGATAGTCGACGATTTCATCGACGATCATGTGACCATCGGAATCTGAGGTCAGCACAACCTCGCGATGCCAGTTGTGAAATGGTCCGACGTGGGCTTCGAATGTTGCGGTCGAGTTCGTGGTTTCAATTGCCCGCTCGATGACAACGTCGTTGCGTGGTGCAAGCCACGTTGTTGCCGAGTCGATTGGTACTCGGTGTCGGTGTTCTAACCGCGTCACGGACGGGGGCCGAAGGCGACCCCGTCGCGTCGCCCTCGTTTCAGTTCGAAGAATGTCGGAAGTTCGAAGGAGGCTTCGAGCACATTCCACAATGCAAGCGCGTCTCGACCGGTGGGCGGGGGGGAAACGATGGGGCCAAAGAAACCGCGACCGAGTTCCGGTACGGCAATGATCGGCGAACCTACGTCGGGGCCGGCGAGTTCCATTGCTTCGGTGACTGAAGCGGTGATTGCTGGGTCCCAGGATGCATCGTTAATTGCGTCGATGGTGAAAGCAAGATCAACGCGGCAGTCAGTTGCACAAGCGGTGATGAGGTCGTCGCCTGGATCGTGGTCATCGTGGTGAACGCGAGCGCCATACGAAGTGAACATCGCTTGTATCTCGTCATTGCGGCCTTCAGCGCGCAATGCCTCAAGGAGTCGAGCCATGCGTCGACTGCATGTCAATTTCGGTCGGAAATGTTCGGAAACCTCGCGGTCCTTATTCAGTTCCGCTAAACACAACGTGCGCCAGACGATGTCGACGCCGGCCATTTCGGCGGCCTCGACCAACCATCGGCTCGTGTTCCATGTCCAGGGACAGCACGGGTCGGCAAAAAAGTGAACGGTTCTGATGCTCATGAATCGCTCGTTTCTGGGCGTTCGGGGTCTTCTGGTACTGGATCTGTTTGAGCGCGCTTGGCCTGAATGGCTTTCGCTCGTTTATTGGCCAGCAAAAGAAGACCGACAAAGATGGCAATAGGGACAAGCACCATGAGCGCTTCATCCCAACCGCCTTGGTGTCCAAAGATTGAGGAGATCACAGCCCGAGTCTCGCACGGTAACTGTGGGCGAAACGCTCGGGTGTGGCGCTGGGGCTCCGGTTCCATAGACTCGCTCTGTGCGTGAACAGGTAGAGAAGGTCATCGAAGTCATCCGCCCGGCTATTCAGGCCGATAATGGCGATGTCCTTCTACACGATGTCAATGAAGAGACCGGCCTCGTGACGGTTGAACTCATTGGTGCTTGCGTGTCATGTCCTGCATCAACGGTCACGCTCAAGGCTGGCCTTGAGCGCATCCTGATCGATCGAGTTCCGGGCGTAACGGAAGTTATTGACGCAGGCGCAGCGAATCACGTCATTGGCGAGACCCCAGTCTCTCTTTGATCGAGCGTGGTTCCCTCGGCGCACTTGGGGAACTCAGTCCTGTCCGTTGGCGGTTGCTGTCCTAGCGTGGAGTCATGACCTCGTCTGCCGACGCTGAACCGGCGACACTTCTCGATGCCGCACGCTCCGGCGATCGCTCTGCGCTGGCGCGTCTGCTTTCCAAGGTTGAGCGTGGAGGTGCCGAGGCTCGATCAGTGAGTGAAGTCACCCACGAACTTGTGGGTCGGGCAACAACAGTTGGCATAACCGGAGCACCAGGTGCCGGGAAGTCAACGCTCACGTCATCGCTGGTGCGCGAAATGCGTTCTTCCGATGTTGCTGTTGGTGTGTTGGCCATCGATCCATCATCACCATTCACCGGTGGGGCGATATTGGGCGATCGCGTTCGCATGGACGAACACGTTCTCGATGACGACGTCTTTATTCGATCGATGGCGACACGCGGTCACCTTGGTGGGCTTTCCGTTGCTGTTCCCGACGCTGCTCGAGTTCTTGATGCAGTGGGAATGGAGTGGGTGCTGATCGAGACCGTGGGTGTTGGCCAAGTCGAAGTCGAAATTGCTGGTGAGGCGGACACGACGATCGTTGTGGTGAATCCAGGCTGGGGCGACACCGTTCAAGCGAATAAGGCGGGCCTCATGGAAATCGCCGACATCTTCGTCGTGAACAAAGCCGACCGGGCAGGCGTCGATGAAACCGTTTCCGATCTTGAGCGCATGTTGTCGTTGCGATCGGGGTCAGAGTGGCGCCCGCTTGTCATTCGCACAATTGCGACTGAAGGCGTTGGAGCTTCGCAGTTATGGGAAGCAATTCAACAACATGGTGAATGGTCGCGTTCGAGCGGAGAATTTGAACGTCGTCGAACTGTGCGACGTGAACAAGAACTTCGACGCATTGTGAATTCATTGATGGCAGCGCGCGTTGAAGAGTTGGCCTCGGGAGAAGCTTGGCGTCGAGCCAGCGATGACATTGCGGCACTCCGCCTCGACCCATGGGCCGCGGCGAACGGTTTGCTCGACTGAGTTCTCTGGCGTAGGTCGTCCGACCTGAATAGCGGTGATGCTCTAGATCATTGTTGTTGCTGTCGTTATCGTGCCCACCCGTCACTCTTTGGAGGTGAGCGTGCGTCGACGGACGATTTTGCTAATGGTGATTTTCACGGCCTCACTCATCGGTGGCGATTTTGCGCTGAACGCGCATGCGGGCGGGGGCGAAGCGATCGGGAGAATTGTCAATGGAACACCCGAAGCGATTGTGGTTGTGACCCGCGACGGAACATTGGGTTCGTGGCGATCAAGTACTTCGGGAGGAGCGCGCTGGCGTTGCGGGTATTACGAAGTCGTGGCGCCGGTGATGTCAGTTCTTGATCCGACTCCAGTTGTCGATTGGGTGTCGGGTCCGGTGAATCCTGTTCGCGGCGAGTTCTACATGCTTGGGTGTACCGACGCGGATGGTGTCCGTGTCCATACGCGTTATGTCGCTTTCGAGCCGGGTGATCCGTTTGGCGGAGCTGGAGTGACTGCCCGGGCCATCGATGAGGCTCGTCGTCGACTTGAACTTCCTGATCCAATACCTGCGGTCAATCCGCCCGGCGCTCAGTTAGTTGGTCTGCCGATGTGGATGTGGCTTGAGCAGCCATGGGAACGAGTCAGGGCAAGCGCATCGATAGGCGATGTCTGGGCAAGCGTGAGTGCATGGCCTGAAACCTCGTTATGGGAATTCGAAGATGGCTCGAAGATTTGGTGTGATCAGGGAACTATCTACGACACTTCGCGGCGACCTTCGGAGCAGTGGTCGGGGTGTACCCACACCTTCAGTCATTCCTCGATGTGGTCCAGCGGGGGAGTCCACTGGGTGCGTGTCACCGTCACATGGGGCGCCGAATGGACCTCAAGTGAGCTAGGTGGCGAACCGCTTGGCACGCTTACGAGAACGGCGGAATTTCCCATAAAGGTTGTAGAGGCGCAGGCGCTCGTTCGCTGATTATTCGTGGGTGAACCGGTAGGGTCGCTGTCCATGACAGAGGCACTGGTTGCAGTTGAACGCAGAGATGACGGTGTCGCGGTACTTCGTCTTCAGAACGGCAAGGTGAACTCGCTGTCGTCGGAAGTTTTGCGACAATTGCGCGTGGCTGCGGAATCGCTGACGGCGAATCCGCCCGGAGCAGTAGTGGTTGTCGGCAGCGATCGCATTTTTGCTGCCGGCGCCGATATCTCGGAGTTTGCTGGACCCGATGAAGCTCGCGTGATCGGACGACTCTTCCTTGAGGCGCTGAATGCCATTGCGGCAATTCCTCGAGTTGTCATTGCTGCCGTTGCTGGTCCTGCACTCGGTGGCGGATGCGAACTCGCGTTGGCCTGTGATCTTCGTGTGTGTTCAACGAGCGCAAAGTTCGGTCAACCGGAGATTCTTCTTGGCATCATCCCGGGCGGTGGCGGCACGCAACGCTTGGCACGGTTAGTGGGCCCATCACGCGCAAAAGACCTCATTCTCAGTGGCCGTCAGGTTCGTGCCGAGGAAGCGTTACGTATCGGACTGGCCGATGAAGTGGTGGAACCCGAGAACCTTGAGGACCGCGTCTTTGAGCTCGCTGCAGCATTCGCCGCTGGACCAGTGCAAGCACATGCAATCGCCAAACGGGTGATCGACGCGGGCCTTGAAGGTTCACTGGCCGATGGTCTTGAACTCGAGCAGGACGCGTTTGTGGACGTATTTGCAACCGAGGACGCTCAAATCGGTGTTGCATCGTTCCTTGAGAACGGTCCCGGGAAAGCGCAATTCACGGGTCGATGACACGTTCGTTCGGCGGCAGCGGGTCTTCGAAAGTTGGTGCGCAGTGACGCAACCAATGTCGACCTGTTATCGCCACTCCAATGCTCGAGCCGGCGTTAGTTGTCAACGATGTAATCGCCCCATCTGTGGATCGTGCATGACTCCAGCTTCGGTGGGCTTCCAGTGTCCTGAATGTATTAAGGGCGCAGCGAAGAAGTCGCCGGTCATCCATCTAGGTGAGATGCGCGCGGGCCGACCAATCGTTACCGAAGTGCTGATTGCATTGAATGTGATCGGACTTGTCGCTGCGGTTGCGACCGGCGGTTCACTTTTCAATGGCGGTGGCACTGTCACAGATCGTGGATTACTTATTGGCTCGGGTGGTGTCGCGAGCTACCAAGTGAATGGCTTCTCATTTCGGTTCGTTGGTGTTGCCTACGGCGAGTGGTGGCGAATCGTCACCGGAGGTTTTCTCCATTCCGGAATTTTGCATCTGGGCATGAACATGCTGTTGCTGTATTTGCTCGGTACTCAACTCGAACCATTGCTGGGCAAGGCACGTTTTCTCTCGCTCTATGCCGCGTGTCTTGTCGCTGGATCATTCGGAGTGCTCCTCGTCTCACCGAATAGCGCGACAGTCGGTGCATCAGGAGCAGTCTTTGGGCTCATGGGTGCTGCGGTGATTGCACAGCGCCGGGCCGGTATCGATATCTGGCGCAACGGAATTGGCGGACTCGTCGTCATCAACCTGTTGCTCACATTCGCCGTGCCGGGAATTTCGGTGGGGGGGCATGTCGGCGGGCTTATCGCCGGAGTTGCAGTCGGAGCGATCGTGTTTGCGCTCGACAGTGCTGTGCGCAGTCCGTGGGCAGGCACGGCTGCATGCATCGCGATCACGGTTGCATTGTGGGGCGGTTGCCTGTGGGCAGCAGCGCGTTAGGTCATCGTGATTCGACGATTGCCTTCAACCCTTTGAGATTTCGTTTCCAAATGAGTTTGAGAACCTGACCGCCAACGAGCGCACCGATTGGGCCGCCCATCCACCAGGGGAAGGTGAGTGATTCTTTCCACTGAAACCCGGCCCGCTGCTCACCTACGGGGAGAATCGTGAACGCTCCGGTGCCAGTCACCATTCCGACATGGCGAACGCCGATGGTGGTTCCGTTTTCCCACTCGGTAATTTCCATTTTGTCGGTGAGGCGGAATGGTCCGACTTTTGTGTCGCAATCAAAGGTGGTGCCAACGCCAGAAGTCGTTGGAGTCGTGAAGCGGATGGCAACGGCATCGTGCATCCAGTCGACATGGTCAGCAACGTTCTCGACAACCGCCCAGACCTCGTCTGTTGTCGCATCTATGACCGTGCTCACCCTGATAGTTGCCATAACTCCAGCGTAGGGAGTGAGCGCTCAGAACGTTGTATCGGGGGTGTAAATCGAAATGTGGGCGGTGCTGTTTTCGGTGAACGCCGCCCCAGCCCAGTCGCTCCATCTTTCGTGGAGGACAAGTCCTGCGGTAGCCGCAGCTTCGTCGAGAGCAAGTGGTCCACAGATCAGGACTGACCACGGACGGATGGAGAGAGCACCAGGACGAACTTCGATATGTCGACCACTCAGAACTGAGGTTTCCGAGTTATACGTAGTTTCGATGAAGACCGCTGCATCTGAATTCACGTTTGCTGGTGAAAGGGAGTTCGGAGGAATTGAGTCGGGTGCAACTGGAACGAACGCTTCGATGACCAACTTGCCTTCAGCAGTCAACAATGAGCGACTTGTCTCGAAGCAGTGGGTCACGTCGCCGAGACTCACGAGATTGAGCAGTGTGTTGAACGCGCAAAACACCGCCGAGAACCGTTCGTTGATTCCCGAGCGTGCAAGTGCGGCGGCGGCGTCAGCCATATCGCCGAGAACTCGGATCACCCGTTGCCCATGATCGGCGAGGGCGAGTTGGTCGAGCATCTCCGGCGAAGCATCGAGGCCGACGATCCTCAGGCCGCGTTGCGCGAGTGGGATTGCAAGTCGGCCGGTGCCAACACCGAGTTCCAAGACCGATCCGCCGCTGGCCATGAGGGTGAGCGCTTCAACTGCTGCGTTCGTTTCGAAGGAGTCCGAGTACCACTGGTCGTAGACGTCGGCGAAGGCACGTCCGTATCTGCTGGGGTCTGAAGGGTCTGCGGCGCTCACGACGAGAGTCTGCCCGTGATGGCGCCGTCAGTCGGCCGGTACCCTTGAGGAATGACGTCGTACCTCGATCACGCTGCTACGGGACCAATGCGTCCTGAAGCGATCGAAGTGATGTTGCCGTTTCTTTCTGACCGTTATGCCAATCCTTCGGGGGCCCATCGATTCGCACGTGACGCACGTCGAGCCGTCGATGACGCTCGTGAGGAATTTGCCAGCCTTGTCGGAGCTGAACCCGGCGACATCATTTTCACGAGTGGCGGAACCGAATCGGACAACTTGGCCATCTTTGGTCTCGGGTCGGGTGAGGGGGTCGCGGTATGCAGCGCGATCGAACATCACGCGGTGCTCGATCCCGTTGCTGCGCTCGACGGTCGATTCGTCGCGATTGATCGCCTTGGAAACGTCGATACCGCTGATCTTGAGCGGGTGCTGACAGAAGTTCCGGTGAGAGTCGTTTCGTTAATGGTTGTGAATAACGAAACGGGTGTCATCGCTGATCTTGAATCGTTGAGCAAGATTGTTCGCAAGACTGCGCCGGGTGCAGTGCTGCACTCGGACGCGGTGCAGGCCTATTGCTGGACCGATATTGCCCAAACTTGTTCCGTCGTCGACTCATTCAGTCTTAGTGCGCACAAATTTGGTGGACCGAAGGGTGTGGGTGCTCTCATCGTTCGGCCAGGCATTCCGCTTACTGCTCGTCAGTTGGGTGGAGGTCAAGAGCGAGAACGACGTTCGGGAACGCAGAACGTCCCCGGCATTGTTGCCATGGTGACTGCCGCGCGTCTCGCCGCTTTGGATCGCGCTTCTGAGATCGCCCGTATCGGAATCCTCCGTGACCAACTTCTCGACGGGTTGCTCGCTGCACTCCCGGATTCACGAGAAACTGCTGGTTCTGATCGGTCGAATCGGGCTGCCGGGATTGCCCACCTGTGCATCCCTGGGGTGGAAAGCGAAGCGCTTCTTTTCCTGCTTGAAAGAGGCGAGGTGTCTGCATCGGCAGCATCGTCTTGTGCCAGTGGCGCGATGCAGTCATCACACGTGCTTGCGGCGATGGGCATCGAAAGCGATCTTGCCCGCGGTTCGCTCCGACTTTCGTTGGGATGGTCGAGCAGCCAAGCCGATGTCGATGAGGCGCTTGCTGTTATTCCTCCCGCAGTAGAACAACTTCGAAAGTTTGGGTTCTGACGATGCAGGTAATGGTTGCTATGTCTGGAGGCGTTGACTCCTCGGTTGCTGCGGCGATGTTGCGCGACCAAGGCCACGATGTCGTGGGCGTCACCCTCAAATTGTGGGGCGGAGAGTCGGACTCGGGTTGTTGCTCAGTAAGCGACGTTGATGACGCTCGCCGAGTGGCACAGCAACTCGAGATCGATCATTTGGTGTTCAACTTCTCCGAGGACTTTGATCGCGACGTTGTCGCACCGTATGTCGCCGATCACGCCCGAGGAATTACTCCGAACCCTTGCATCGAATGCAACCGGCACCTCAAGTTTGATCGGCTTATGGCCCGGGCCGAGGCATTGGGTTTCGACGTTGTCGCTACCGGTCATCACGCGCAGGTTGTGCGAACGGCCGATGGCAGACCTCGTCTGACTCGCGGTGCGGACTTTGCCAAAGATCAGAGTTACGTCTTGCACATGCTGAAGGCTTCTCAGTTGGAAAACGTGATGTTCCCAATTGGTGGAATGACCAAAGACGATGTGCGAAAGCGTGCAACTGAACTTGGTCTGCGCACGGCAGGCAAGCCCGATAGCCAAGACGTTTGTTTCATTTCCCATACTGGCGGTGGTCGTCGTGTTTTCCTTGGTGATCGAATCGATATGCACCCCGGTCGCCTGGTTGACAAAACCGGAGAACAACTTGGTTCAGTCGAGGCGGTCGAACTTGTCACGATCGGTCAACGTCGCGGACCACGATCGGTCAACGTCGCGGACTAGGAATCGGGATCGACGGTCGTCCTCGCTATGCGCTCGATGTCGACGTTGCTGGTCAAAGCGTGCTTGTTGGAACAGCCGAAGATCTCGACGTCGCCAGCGAGTCACTGCATTCGTTCGGTTGGGTCGATGACGCAGCGCGCGTCGAATCTTTGGCTTCGTCCACGGTTACCGCACAATTGAGCGCGCATGGCGACGAGATTGTTGTTTCTGAACTTCGCGAAACTCCAAGTGGGCTTGAAGTTGTTTGGGCGACTCCAACTCACCGAGTGGCGCCTGGTCAGAGCATCGTTCTTTACGACAACAATCTCGTTGTCGGTGGCGGACTCGTTAGCCGACGGTAAAGCGACGTTCTCTGGCGGCGTTGAGGACCCACCCCGGCCGGCTAGGAGTGAACCGAACGGCGTCGACGTCGACGGGTTCAACGATTTTGCGACGGTCACGCCTTAGCGGAGTCGGAATAATCGAATCGGTCGTCGAAAGCCGGACTTCGACCTGGATTCCGAGCGCACCCGCACTGAGGTCGGCGGCGGTTGAGTCTTCCTCTGCCAGTCCGATTGAACCGACGGTGTGGCGTTGCACGAGAAGCGCGTCGAGCAGCGATGTGCGATCGACGAGAACGATGCCGGCTGGAACAAAGACCAGCCATCGCTTTGAAAGTTGATGAAGTGCCCGGGCTCCACCGACCACAAGAGCGAGGGCAAGAACGGTGATGAGAGCACCGGGGATCCACTGCTTCGCGGCGAGCAGCATTGGCCCTGCGAAAACGGACGCCACCATTGCGGCCCACACAAGTTCTACGGGTCCGAATACGACGGGGCCCGGAGGTCGAAGAGGAAACCTGCGTTCATCGCCGTAAGAAGAACCGTTAATGAACGTGTAACCAACCGATGCTGAAAGTGAAAGCACCGCGCACAGTGATGTGACGCCGAGCGCGGCGGACTCCGCGAGATCGGCGCCGTGAGGAACCACGAGCGCCGCCCAAGCTGCAGCAACGACGGACGCGGGCATGAGAATTCGAAGCGTGGTGAGCGATACCGAACTTGGGGTCAGCGCGGCAATAAGACCTACGACCCACAGCAACCAGAGCCCGATCACCGCAGTGAGGGAAATTGCCGGTGCTCGATGGTCGAGTGCATTGGCGAAGGAAGAGCCGGCGGTGAGGGGGAGTGACAGCCAGACGAGGGCGGGGGCCCAGCGACTGACGGCCCTGCTGGTGGGAGTCATCACTGATGAGATTTGCCGATCTCGGCCGCTATCGCTAACCATGTGACTTCAGCCACAGATCTACGGGCCATTTTTTGCTCAAGAAGGTGGCCGTTGTTCGGGAGTGGGAGCGGAATGGAACGTCGGGGCATGAGCCGGGGGAGCCAGTCATGAGTCCCATTGTCGCGTCGCTCGCGCTGCCTTCGGGTTTGTCGACGGGAATCGGCTATCTGCCTCATTGCGATCCGAGTGATGCCGTTGAGTTCGTTCTGCGTCACAGTCCCCGTTTGCCATCGGCACCTTCGCTGCCGGCTCGATCACGCCGTGAGGGAATGATTGCTCAAGCCGCATCGGGATTAGCTGGCGTAACAATCGCCGAAGATGGATCGATCGAAGTCGATCTCAATCTTGTTGACCCTGAAGCGCCACTCGATGACGAGCGACTCTCAAGCGACGCATGGGTGGGGCTGCGCGCGTTTCTCACAGCGATCGCCGATCGCGATGGACCCATCAAGGTTTCGCTGACAGGGCCGGTGACTCTTGGACTTGCGCTTTGGGGTGCGGGAATAGAAATCGACCTTGCGTTCCGTATCGCAGGTCTCGCCGTTCGCAATCGCATTGAGAGATTGGTCGATCACGTTCTGCTGCGAGTGCCACAGGCACAGGTACTTGTCTTTCTTGACGAACCAGCAATGGGATCGCTGACAGATGATGGATTCCCGATTGGTCCGAATGAGGGGACCGATTTGGTGTCATCGGCGATGGCTGCGGTTGAAGCCAAAGCGATCACAGGACTTCACTGCTGCACGGCGGTTGACTATCGACTTCTGTTGAGCACAGGACCGCGAATTCTTTCGGTACCGGTGGATGAACGTATAGCGAAACATTCAGGACTCGTCGGCGACTACCTCGATCGTGGTGGGTGGATCGCTTGGGGAGCAGTTCCGACTGACGGCCCGATCGGAACAAGTGTCGATCGTTTGTGGCGTCGTTTGTCCTCGGTGTGGTGCGATCTTGCCAATGAAGGCTGTGACCCTCTGTTGCTGCGAACTAACGCGATCATCACCCCGGTGTGCGGTCTTGCTCAGCATGGCGTCACGCAGGCCGAGCAAGTTATGGAACACACCTCTCGTTTGGCCGAACGATTGCAAGGCCAAGCCGCAGGCGCTCGTATCTCCGTTGGGGCCTAACAGCGACGTTTAGGGCGCTGCCCTCGCTAGTGTTCGCTCGTGTCTCGTTCGTCTGATGGAGCCCTCGACCCCGTAGGTCGTATCGACGAATTGCGTGATGCCATTCGCCATCACAACCGGCGCTATTACGAGCAGGACTCGCCGGAGATCCCCGATGCCGAATTCGATCAACTCCTGCGCGAACTCATTGCGCTTGAGGACGAGCATCCCGACCTCCTCACCCCCGATTCACCCACTCAAGCCGTAGGTGGATCCGCGACCATCACGTTCTCCTCTGTTGAACATCGCGTTCCGATGATGAGCCTCGATAACGCGTTCGCTCCGGCTGAGGTCGTTGCATGGGGGGCACGGTTGCAGCGTCGTTTCGACGAACTGGGTAAGTCAGCGGAGTCGGCCCGGCTTGTTGCTGAGTTGAAGATTGACGGGCTCGCAGTCTCGATTCGTTACGAGAACGGGTCGCTCGTCCAGGCGGCAACCCGTGGTGATGGTCGTGTTGGCGAAGATGTCACTGCGAATGTGCGGACGATCGAGGGGATTCCGCATCGCCTTCCTAAGGGTTGCCCTGAGGTCCTTGAAGTGCGCGGCGAGGTGTACATGTCGATCTCGGCGTTTGAGGAATTGAATGCCGCCCAAATCGCGGCCGAAGAGCGCACCTATGTGAATCCTCGAAATACAGCGGCCGGTTCGCTTCGCCAGAAAGAAGCGGCGGTTACTGCTTCACGAAATCTGTCGTTCTGGAGTTATCAACTCGGCGAAGTGGTCGGTGGTCCGCAGCTTGCAGATCATCATCAGATTTTTGAGTTCCTCAGTGGCCTTGGGTTCCCAGTAAATCCCGAGGTGAAAGTTTTGCAGGGTCTCGACGAGGTCGATGCCCATCTCGAACATTGGCAGAAGCATCGTCACGATCTCGATTACGAAATCGATGGGGTAGTTCTCAAGGTCGACGATCTCCAATTGCAGCGCGAGTTGGGATTCACTTCTCGCGCTCCTCGTTGGGCGATTGCCTACAAGTTTCCGCCCGATGGGCGATTGCCTACAAGTTTCCGCCCGAAGAACGAACAACCAAACTCATCGACATCCAAGTGTCGATCGGACGAACGGGCCGCGCTACGCCGTTTGCTCAGCTTGAACCGGTTTTTGTCGGAGGTTCAACAGTTGAGTTCGCCACGCTTCATAACCAAGACCAAGTCGCAGTGAAGGACGTCCGGCCCGGCGACACGGTGGTCGTTCGTAAAGCGGGCGACGTTATTCCCGAGTTGGTTGGGCCGGTCCTGAGCGAACGACCCAAAGGGTTGCGGAAGTGGACCTTCCCCACGAACTGCCCAGTGTGCGGTCACAAACTGGTGCGCCCTGAGGATGAAGCAGTTCATCGCTGCTTGAATCTTTCCTGCCCGGCCCGCGTGGCTGGAGCAATTGAACACTTTGCTTCTCGCGGAGCGATGGATATCGAAGGTCTCGGCGAACAACGTGTGCAACTGTTCTGTGAGCTCGGATTATTGAATGACGTTGCCGATATTTATTCGCTAGATCCAGAGCGACTCAAGGGGCTCGATAAGTTCGCCGATGTTTCTGTGCAGAAGTTGCTCGACGCGATCGAGGGGTCAAAGTCGAAGCCACTCGCCAACCTTCTTGTTGGTTTAAACATTCGACACCTTGGGGGAGCCGGGGCAGTCGCGCTTGCCGAACACTGCGGGCACCTTGATCGGATCGAATCGGCGACAGAAGAAGAGTTAGCAAGCGTCGAAGGTATGGGAGCAATCATCGCTCGGTCTGTGCATGATTGGTTTGCCGATGTAACAAATCGTTCGATCGTCGAGAAGTTGCGTGCTGCTGGAGTGAACTTCCAAGGACCTGAGGCCTCTGATCTTCCACAGACTCTCGAAGGGCTGATTGTGGTCGTGACCGGAACGCTCGATGGATTTACGCGCGACGAAGCCGAAGCAGCCGTCAAGGGTCGTGGCGGTAAATCTCCGGGCAGTGTTTCGAAGAAAACAACTGCAGTCGTTGTTGGCGTCGGTGCCGGTGCCTCAAAGGTGACGAAGGCAGAAGAGCTCGGTATTTCCATTCTTGATGAGGCGGGTTTCCTTGAACTGCTTGAAACCGGTACCTTGCCGTCTTCAGTTCGTACTCAGGGGGATTCGTGACTATCGAAGCAGTGGTGTTTGATTTCGGCGGCGTGTTTACGAGTTCACCGTTTAGCGGTCTTCATAAGTGGCATACCGAACGTGGACTTGATCCGGAACTGGGTTTACGTGCCGTGTTCGGCCCCTACGACCAAGACACCGATCATCCGTGGCATCAACTCGAACGAGGTGAGATCGCTCTTGAAGCGGCAGCCGAACAAATCAAAGCCGTAGGCGCCGAGATGGGGATCGATGTTGACCTCAAGGAAATGTTCGGAGCGCTTGGGGGCGAATCAGGAGCGCGTAGCGATGTTGTTGAAAAAGGATTGGCATTGCGAGCGAGTGGCTATCGCACCGCTCTCATCACAAACAACATCAAGGAATTCTCCGATGGCTGGCGGGCAATGATCCCGGTTGATGAATTGTTCGAGGTCATTGTTGACTCTTCTGCAGTTGGAATCCGTAAGCCTGACCTCCGGATCTACGAGATGACGCTCGAGCAACTTGGGGTCGCTGCCGAGAAGGCTGTTTTCCTTGACGACGCTCCCGGCAACATCGTTGCTGCTCGCGCCGCGGGCATGCATGCAATTCTCGTGGAAGATGACCACACGGGTGCGTTTGCCGAACTTGATCGGCTGCTCGCCGAGGGCTGACAAGAAGTTTTCGTTGTGCGAGCCGCGATTTAGACGACGGTGAAACACCAACTTCGACTTGAAGAAACTGCAGGTCCAAAAGCCGTCTGCCAGTACGTGGCAATCATGCAGCTCTGTCCCGCGGGAAGTGTTTCGTAGACTTTGCCGGGGCCTGCTTTGAATGTCACTTGGTTGGTTTGTGGCACGACATTGGTCTGATCGAGCGGAAGAGGTATTCCGTTGAGTGTTAGTGACGCTTCGTAGCCCGGAGCCATATCGATGCCGATGAGATCTTGTTGAAGAATTTTCGCGCCAGGCGTGGGTATGAGTCGTTGGATTCGTCCGCCGTCGAGTTCAGTGGTGTCTGAGGTCCCGAGGCGGGCAACCATGACAACACACACGGCGACAATCGCAAGTAGACCGATGTACGCGATGTAGCGCGGCTTGAATCGACGGTTTGGCACGGGCGCAACCGGAGTAGCGGTTGTGTCGGAGTTGTTGTTTTCGTTCGACGGGTTAGAAGTGGTCACCGTGAGAGTCTGCCTGCTGCGAGCGCCTCAGCGGTTCTCGGGGGCGACGATTTTCCTAGTGTTCTGCAGCGAGGGTGGCCGAAACCTTGGAGTCAGAGAACTAGCCTCGCAATGTGTCTAACGCCCGTGGTGCCGACCGCATCGGTCAGGTGCTCGGGGGGCGCTACCGGCTGCTGGCCCCCACCGGCACCGGGGCCTCCGCGACTGTCTACCTGGCCGATGACGTAGTTCTTCGTCGTCGCGTCGCGGTCAAAGTGCT